>JBCDCL010000102.1:0-8093 GCA_039182175.1 Planctomycetota bacterium | reverse complement strand
CTAGCTACGCCCGGTTGCGTGGCCTGATTTCTTTAGGAGAAGTTGCCATGCGGCGGGTCCGCGCTCGAATTTTCGCCTTTGCACTGGCTGCTAGCAGCATGGCGGTCGCCACTGCCGATGCCCAAAATGCCCCCCTCGCGTGGCAGCCCGGGCAGATTTCTGGCCTGTTAGGCGGCGGTCCCGCGCCCGCGGCAGAGGCGGTAACTGCCCCCCCAGTCGCGGCCGATCCGGCCGTGAAGCCCAAGGCGATTCTCGTACGCAACCCATCGCGGCAAGCTGGCGCCCCGCCCTACGCCCTGACCGATCAAAACGGCGTGGTGCAGCGACTGGTTGAGCCGTCGCCCGGTATCTCGCTCGATGCCTACGTCGGCCAAATCGTCTTGGTGAATCACGACACCGGTGGCACCCTGCTTGCGTCGCAATTGGATCTAGCAGGTACCTCGGCCGGACTGGCGGCGAGCCAAGGCCCGCCCATTCAACTGGCGAGCAGCCCCTGGGCAGGCATTTTGCCGGTGCAGCATACCGCTCCTCCCGGACCGACGGCGCCTCCGGGGCCAACGGCATCCCCCGGATCAACAACGCCCATCGGCGAACCGATTCCCGCTCCCATCGTGCTGGAAGAAGTCGTCGGCGAACCAAGCGGGCCGATCATCGACGGCCTGCAATTCCCTGCCCCACTGCAGCCCAGCGTCGCGGCGCCTGCCGTTTCGCCTAGTTCACCGTGTGTGAATTGCGGTAGCGCGATTGGCGGCGCTTGCCCCCGCTGCGCATTAGTGGGCGGCCACTACGGCCGCTGGCCGCGACTGGGTTCGGTTCTTTCGGATCTGCACCTCGACGGATCGGCTGAGGTAGTTTGGCTACGCACGCACGATTCAGCAGGCATTAGTGGCGGGAGCGAGTTCGAAACCGGTTCTCGCTTCGAGTTGGGTCTCAACGGCGATCGCGGCCAACGCCTCGCGCTACGCTACTTTGAGTACGACAGTGGTCTGGCTGGCCCCATCGGCGGCAACCTTGATGTCGAACTACTCGACCTGGAATACCAGCGAAGCTTCCCGCTAGGTCAGGGCGGCAGTTGGGGGCTCGGCGGCGGACTCCGCTTCGCAGAATACGACGAAAGCTTCATCGGCTTGGCCGGTTTGGCTGGCATTGCTT
The DNA here is from genome assembly GCA_039182175.1 of Planctomycetota bacterium. Classification (GTDB taxonomy): domain Bacteria; phylum Planctomycetota; class Planctomycetia; order Pirellulales; family Lacipirellulaceae; genus JBCCQL01. Next base: position 6,941 of record JBCDCL010000102.1, on the reverse strand, counting down.
ATGGCGAAACCCTCGGCCCGCTTGCAGGTCTCTATGTCCGCACGCCTGCCTTTGGTCGGCTGGATGGCGTCCTCAACTTGCGGCAGTCGCTGCAGTTTGGCGACTCGACCCTCGGCGGTGGCCCGGGCACCTTCGGCAGCTTCGGCGTTACCGAATTGCAACTCGGGCTCGAACGTCGTCGCCAGACGCGGTTTGGAGAAACGACTCTTCGCGGCGTCTTTGAAGCTCAAAACTGGACCGGCGTGGGTAACGCCCCGCTGAGTTCTGATCGCGGGTTGGTCGGCTTCGGTCTTGGCATCGGCGTCCGTCGTTAAACGGGCTAAAACGCTGCTCTACCGGCGTTTTGCAACGCGGCGAGAATTTTCCCGCCACGGGGCCGATTCGTGAGCTAGGTTTTCTACTAGAGGCGGTCTGCAATGGATTGCCTCTCCTTATCAAACCTACTTTTCGCGAGTTTCCACCCCCCAGCGACTTGCTCTCGCCCATGGCGTCGCAGCATTGTCTGCATCGTTCTGGGCGTAATTAGCAAGCCTGCTCCGACCACCGAGTTCTACCATGCGCCGTTTGCTGCGCAATAAGAACGACCGACGAGGCACGACGATCGTCGAAACGGCGCTCGTCCTGCCGGTCTTCTTGGTGTTCATCTTTGGGCTGATTGAACTCGCCCACGCTCAGATGGTGAACAACGCTCTGCGGAGCGCCTGCCGCGCTGCGGCGCGATTGGGATCGACCCAAGGCAACAGCACGGCCGACGCCGAAGCGCGTGTCCGGCAAGTGCTCGGCGCGGCGGTCGACGTCAACGCCGTGTCTGTGTTCGTGAAGAATGCCGAGCAGCTCGACAACGGCGGCGACGTACCCGAGTCGGGCGACGGCTTTGAATCGATGCCCGACATCGAACTTGCCGACGCCGAGCCACGGCAGTTGTTCCTGATCCGTGCCCGAGTGAATTACAACGATGTCGCCCTACTGCCGGCGTCGTTTATGAGTGGCGTATCGCTCGAGGGGCAAGCGTTTATGCGTCACGAGTGAGCCGTCTCATCCGATTGTTTCTTCCCTGTCCGCGGAGTCCTGCCATGCAACGCTCATCGAAACCAAATCGCGAAGGAGCGGTCGCGGTCGAGTTTGCTTTCGTCGCGCCGGTGCTGCTGGCGCTCGTGCTCGGCGTGGTGGAAGTCAACCGGATGTATGACACGCAAAACCTGCTCGCCACCGCCGCCCGCGAAGGCGCCCGCTTCGCCTCGATGGACCGCGATGGCCTGGTGCCCGATGGCATGACCGCCAACGAAAAGATGGTGGAAGATGTCAAGACGATGCTCGAGTCCAACGGCTACGAGCGTGACGACATCTCGGTAGAAATCCGCCATGCCGACAATCCCGAGCAAGAGTTCGACATCGATGACCCCGCGAACGAGCTGGAGCTGTTCACCGTCGATGTCTCGATCGATTACTCGTCGGTCAGTTATATGTCGGTCGATTCCGGCAGCGATTATCCCTTGACGGGCAGTGTTACCTTTCGAAATGGGCGAGCGACGATCTCGGACTGATCTGCTTTTGGCTCGAACTGTTTCGCCATCCTTCCTCGTGTGTTCCTAGAAACTTATCGCTCCGCCTACTCGTCGCAAGAAATCGTGGCCAGCCGAGTGGACCCAAGCAGGAGTCAATTCGCCATGCAAAGCCTCTTCCAAAACAAACTTTTGACGCCTCGCCAGCGGCCGGCAGATCGCCGCGGTGTGGTCATCGTGCTGACAGGTTTCTTGTTGACCGTGATGTTCGCCTTTGTGGCGATGTCGGTCGACTCGGGCCGCATCGTGCTCACTGAAACCGAAATGCAAAACGCGGTCGACGCCGCCGCCCTTGCCGCCTCGCAAGAGATCACTGCCGCGGTTCATGCCGCCGGACAGGGGCAAGGATCGGCAACGATCGACGCCAACTCGATTGCCATCGCCTCGGCCCGCCAGATGGCGGCCGACGTTGCTGCTGCCAACGGCGTTTACGTCGATCCCAATAGCGACGTCTTCTTCGGCAAGCGGAAGTATGACGCCGCGACCGACACTTGGCCCATCGCCTGGGGCGAATCGCCTTACAACGTGGTTCGCGTCGCAGCTCGCCGTAGCAATCCCGACGACCTAGAAGCGCCCGATGGCGAACTGCCACTCGCCTTTGGCTGGGCGGTCGGTCGCGATAGCGTGCCAGTGATCACCTCGGCCACGGCGTTTGTCGAAGCCCGTGACTTAGCCTTGGTGCTCGACTTCTCCGGCTCGATGAGCGACGACACCGAGTTGCGTTCGATCGGCACCTTCACCCAAGCCCAAATCGAAGAAGGGCTCGATCGCTGCTGGCAAGAGCTGCGCGACTCGAAAGTGAAGTGGCCCAATATCTCACCGAATCGCAACAAGTGGAAGAACAAGTTCGGCGGCATCGACTCGGCCGAAGGCGTTTACATTTCTAGCTCCAACACGGACGACATTTTCGACGAGCTGAACCTCGGCGCCAAATACGGCAACGGCCACGCCAAGTGGCCTGGCCAACTTAAATGGCCCTTCCCACAAGCCGGCCGCCACAGCAATGGCCTGCCCAAGGACATGCCGAGCGAGTCCGCCAGCGCAAACGCTTGGAAAGGCTACATCAACTACGTCAAGAATCTCGGCGGCCCGTATCACAAGAAGTATGGCTTCCGCACGCTGATCGATTACCTGCTGCAAAATAACCAGATGAAGTGGGATCGATCAGAGGATCTCTGGCGTACGTCGCACTACCCGTTCCACGCGGTGAAGAATGGCGCCTCGCTCTTCCTTGGCTTTTTGACCGACCTGGACTTCGGCGATGAGATTGGCCTGGTTAGTTACGGCACCTACGCCGTGCGAGAAGATTCGCACTACGATGGCGAGGTGTCGATCGACATCTCCAGCGACCCCATCACCAGTGACTACGCCGCGGTCGATACGATTCAGCGTCGCCACCAGGCAGGTCACTACGATGTCTTTACCGGCATCGGCGACGGCGTGCTGAAGGCTCGCGAGTTGCTCGTTGGCGCCGCCGATGATCCGAATGACGAAGGCCATGTTCGCTACGGCGCCCGGCCAACGATCATCCTGATGACCGACGGCCGAGCCAACCGCTCGCCCAGCGGATGGAGCATGCCCGCCGGCTTTAGTTGGAGTGACTGGACCGACTACGACGACGACGGCGATGCCGACTACTCCACCAACGACACCAAGAAGAAGTATGCGTTCTACGAAGCGACCGAGTGTGCCCAGCGTGGCATCACGGTCCATACGATGGCCGTCGGCGCCGGAGCCGACCGCGACTTGATGCGAGCGATCGCCCACGCCGCGGGTGGCATCTTCATCAGTGTGCCGGGTGGCGCCACGATTGCCGAAATGGAAACGCAGATGCTCGAAGCCTTTGGCGAAATTGCCGCCAAGGTGCCGCCCGCGCAGCTGGTGTACGAGTTGTCTTCGACACCGTAGTTGCCGCTGGCCGCTCGGCAAAAACCCAACCTGCTCGCCCGCTCAGCGAGCACCCCTTGAACGGCCGCCGGCCTGACCCAACCGGCGGCCGTTTTTTGGTTGCGCAGGTTCGCCGAGGCTAGCAACGCCGCCTAGCAAACGGAAGAAGGCAAAGGACAACTGCCCAAGCGGTCGCGGGCTCTGGTACGGCCAGCGTTAGAAACAGCTGAGCATCTGGTGAAAAGAAGTCTCCGCTGCCAGAAACGGGATTCAAGTCGAAACTAAAAGGGCTGCCATCGGACAAGATGCCCGACAGAGTTCCGCCCCGTTGCTGTAGCAAAAAAGACTGGCTTGCCGACAGTGTGTCGGTGATATCGACGCCATCCAAGACGAACCGCAATCCAACGATCTCCGCAGTCGCCTCTACGGAGACAGAGACGTTTCCGTTTATCGTTCCGCCTGTAATCGTAAGAAGTTGGGCGGCAGCGGGCACTCGGACAAAGCCGCTAGGGTCAAGATCGGGGCGGAAAACAAGAAAGCCCCTTCCCCCCACTCCGACGGTGTCGTTGACAGTCCCTCCGCCAATAAAAATCGACGAGGGCACAAAACTTTCTGGATCGAAGGAACTGGAACTGATACGGAAGAAGGGTAAGTCCTCTACAACCCCGCCTGTCACGCGGAAATCGATTCCAGACTGCAGTTCGTCATTTCCTGCCGAAAAGACACCGTCGCGAACATTGATGGTTGATCCCTGGAAGGCATCCAGAAAGATCGTCGATCCGCCGAAATAATTCAGCGTCGCCCCTGCAAGCAAATCAAGGCCTCTGATCTCGCCTTCGTAGAGGTTGATCGTCGAGCCTGCAAATGCATCGGGAAAAGCGAAACCGGTCGTCCCCAGTATGTCGTTTCGCACGTTTACGACACCTCCAAAGACTTCAAAGGTGGCCAACGCGCCGCCAGCTTCCAAGTTGACGACCCCGCCCGGTCCGACATTCAGGTCAATGTTGACAGTAGCGCCTGCATCAACATTCAGCACTTGTCCTCCGCGTATGCCTGCGGGAACTTGATCCGTCGAAGCGTTGATGACGCCGGGCACGACCTCTGGTAGATCAACCGCCCGCAAGGTGAGCACACCTGGCGAAATGTCATCGGCGTCGGCGCTGGTAACAGCGAAGGGCGTTCCGTCGGCCAGGATACCGGTGAGCGAATTCGCGGTGGGCCCGAGGGCTGGCAAATCAACCAGATCAAAGGGCACAGCGTCTCCCGGGTTGGTCAAACCCGCAATCGGCGCCCCGTTGAGCCGAAAATCGTTGCCGTAGATCGTTGCAACGGTGCCGTCAAACAGAACGATCGGCGAACTGAAGGTACCGCCGCGTATATTCAAGACCCCGCTATTGCTGGTGAAGTCTGACCGGACTTGCCCACCGAAGATGTTGACTTCTCCCGCCGCTGCCGATCCGGCTGGCATTGGTGCGCCATCCAGGACGAAACCTCTGGGCAGTTGGCCGTTGCTAAACAAATTGAGCTGCGTTCCCGCCCCGACACTGTCAGGAGCGATATCGGCAGGCACGTTGATCACATTGGCAAACAGAGACGGGTCTGACTGCGCGTCGACTTCCGCGATGCAAAGCTGAGAGGCAGCCACCCCAATAACTACAATGATAAAACGGTTACTCGAGAACATACGCGTAGAGTCACTTTCAAACAGCTAAGGTATTCGGAGCAAACGTCCGCAGAGAGATTGGCGCGGAACGGCCGATCATCGTCGCGAGATGCCGCCGGTCATCGGGCCATTTCAGCATAGCAAGTTGGTTCGCGGCTAGGTCGTCGATTATTCCCAGGCCGCTGATTGCTTGTTTGATCGCCTGCTGGATGGACGCAATCCGGTTGAAACTGCCAGTCGCCTCGCCCGCTATCCGCGGGTGGCTACGCACTCTTGCGAGTCACGCCAATGCAGATGCTTAGCCATGCTTCCGCTAGCCGGTCGGCCGATCGCTACGGCACGCCGTCAGGCGTCTGCTAGCAACGCCCTGCGGCTGGCTGCAATCGGGCGGCGGCTGGTGTAGACTCCCACTATGAAGTGCCCTTACTGCCATGTCGACAACGACAAAGTGATCGATTCGCGGGCCAGCCAGGATGGTTCGGCGATTCGGCGGCGGCGCGAATGCGTCGGCTGCGGCCGGCGGTACACCACCTACGAGCGGCCCGAAGACACCACGATCAAAGTGATCAAGAAAGATGGTTCGCGGGCGCCTTTTGATCGGGACAAAATCAAACGAGGCTTGGAACGCGCCTGCTGGAAACGCCCCATCCCCACGCGGCGTGTCGAAGCGACGGTCAACGCCATCGAGAACGACGTCTACGCCAGCTTTGGCGACGAAGTCGATAGCCGTGAACTGGGGCTGCTGGTCATGGAGCATCTCAAGGGCCTCGACGAAGTGGCGTTCGTCCGCTTTGCCAGCGTCTATCGCCAATTCAACGACGTGCAGGATTTCTTCGAAGAACTCCGCCCGATGCTCGAGGGCGAATCCCCCCACTCGCCGCGGTAGCTACCTTGCTAAACTCTGCCAGCGGATCCTGAGCGGCGCCGACGTCCAACTATGGTCGCGCCTACGGTAGGGAGATGAGGAGATGACGGGGAGATGGAGGAGATGGTCGTCCGGTAGACGACGTCCCATCGGCTTGCGAAGACGCGACGGTTGCGAAGCCTTAGCGTTGGACGAGAAGTTCAACGTCGCACTCATCTGCGATTAGACGATCGCCCAGCTTCAAACCGCTTGCGCCGACTTAGCCGTTGGGTTCAGAACCGCCAAGTTGCCATCCCCTGATCTCCCAAGTCATCTCCCCATCTCCTGTACCCGGCGTCCCAGTGAGAATAGGCACTTCGTCGCGCTGCCGCTGGATACTTTTTGGGCGTCGATCTATACTTCCGAAAGGCTTCAAGTGGGGGGCGGTAGCTCAGTTGGGAGAGCGCTGCGTTCGCAATGCAGAGGTCGGGAGTTCGAACCTCCTCCGCTCCACTCGGTTTTCTCGGCGGCTCCACTTGGCTGGCGCCAAGATGTCGCTCGTGAATCTAGGCGGCTCTATTGGGCGAGCGTAAAGGTGTCGCTCGCGAAGTTTTCTACGCCTGTTGTTCAGTAGCTCGGCTTGGCAAAATTGCGACAGTCGCCGCGTGTTATTGTCGTACGCGGCAATTCATCTGCGACCCCGAGTGCCCACTTAGTCGTTGAACGGCCACAGTTAGTGTCCGATGGAGGAACCGGATGGTACGCCCATCTCTTTTTGCAATTCTGTTCTTCCTCTTGCCCACCGCAGCCATCGCCGAGCAGCAGGCCGAGCTCGCACGCCGTGGAATTGCGCAGCTTGGCAAAAAGAATCACGAAGAAGCTTTGTCGTGTCTAAGAGACGCCACAAGAATTGATCAAGACAACAATTACTTCAATTACGATCTACGCCATGGTCTGGAAGGGCCAGATCGCGAGTGGGGAAAGG
>JBCDCL010000101.1:0-8118 GCA_039182175.1 Planctomycetota bacterium | reverse complement strand
TCGATGCTAAACGGCCAGGATGTCTGCGGATGCCATACCAGATCGGCTGACTCGCCTGAATTGGTACTTGCCGAGGCTGAGTCTGGCTGGTTTGCATCTTCCTGGCTGAGAGGCGTTGCGTACCGTTTGCCGGGCGCCGGGTTTAGCACGTAGATCGCGTAGTCACCACTTGTGTCGCGGTCGAGTCGCTCTTCCAGCGGCAGTAGTTCCGGCGGCGGTCCCGAAAGGGTCGGTCGCGTGGCCTTCTCGACGACAAACTCGATCGCCGTTAGTCGTACGTCTTCGGCGCCAACGTGCGTTCCCTGAACTGCCGCGAGCGTGCGGCCCTCGAGAGTCGAAACAGGCAGCCGCCCGGCGTCGGTTTCTACGTCGGTCAGCAGTTCTTGGCTGGTGTTGGTCAGCGTGATCTCGATCGGAAGGGGACTGGCCGCCGTCTCGTTGATAGGCGGTGGCGTTTCGCCACCGAGCAGCAAGTACCAACCCAGCCACGCCGCGAGCAAGGCGCCCACCACACCAATCAGGGCGCCCGCGATTCCGTAAACACCTTGAATATGCGAGTTGGTCCGATCGTCACTCACCAGTGATTCCTCGTCGCCAAAAGACTCGTTACTTTCCGCCGAAGCCTTTTTCAAACGTTGAACAAGAAGTGGCAAACGTCGCCGTCTTGCATGACGTACTGTTTTCCTTCGACTCGCATTTTGCCTGCTTCGCGAATCGCTTTCTCGCTCTCATGCTGCACGAGATCGTCGACGCCGTAGGTTTCGCAGCGGATAAAGCCCCGCTCGAAATCGGTATGAATCACGCCGGCCGCTTGGGGCGCCGTGGCGCCGATGGGAACGGTCCAGGCGCGGACTTCTTTCTCACCCGCGGTAAAGTAGCTCTGCAGCCCCAACAGTTTGTAGGCCGCTCGGGCGAGTACGGCGAGCGCCGGCTCGGCCAGGCCGACGCTTTCTAGCATCTCATCGCGATCGGCGTCGTCGAGTTCGGCAAGTTCTGATTCGAGCCGGGCACACACGGCAACCACTTCGCCACCCTCGTCGTCCGCTCGTTGGCGGACGCGGCTCACCAATTCGCTTTCGCCCGCCAGATCGTCTTCTTCTACGTTGGCGACGTAGAGCACTCGCTTGGAAGTCAGCAACTGCAATGCAGCCAGCTCTTTGCGTTGGTTCGGGTCATCGCTCGCCAGCGAGCGAACCGGCTTGCCCGCTTCCAATAGAGCCTGGCACTGCTTGAGCAGTTCGAGCTTCTGCTTGGCATCTTTGTCGCCTGTCCGAGCGGTCCGCGCCGCCTTGTCGGCCTGCGAATTAACCGACTCCAAGTCCGCCAGCATCAGTTCGGTGTCGATCGTCTCGATGTCGCGGATGGGATCGACCGAGCCATCGACGTGCGTGATGTCGTCATCCTCAAAGCATCGGACCACGTGCAGGATTGCGTCGACATTGCGGATGTGGCTGAGAAATTGATTGCCGAGGCCCTCGCCCTTGCTGGCGCCGCGGACAATGCCAGCAATGTCCACCAACTGCAGAACGGCGGGAATAACTTTCTGCGTCGGAATGTACCGCTCGATGGTCGCCAAGCGGCCATCTGGCACCGGCACGGCGCCGATATTGGGCTCGATGGTGCAGAACGGATAGTTCTCGCTCGCGATGCCCGCAGCCGTCAGAGCGTTAAAGAGCGTGCTCTTGCCCACATTGGGCAAGCCGACAATACCAGCTTCCATGGATCGTTGGGGAAAGGGGAGGGCAGAGGGTAAAAACGCGAACAGGAAAAGATACTCGCGCGGCCGCGGCAGTCCTAGCGGCGCCGCTCGCCGCCAAGGATGAGGGCCCCTCCAAACCGGCCAACAAATAGACGGGGAAAACCCACGTAGTCGGCGCCCGCAGCGTCGGTAATAATTCGGGCTGAGTCTTCAACCTCCTGCTAGCTAGGAACGCTCGCGAGCGTTTTTCATCATGCGATACCTCACTCTGGCGCCCACTTTCATCTTTGGGATCGTCCTCGGCCTTGCCATCTTTGCCGGCCCTGCCTTGGCTCAGAACGAAGGGCAGGCCGATCTCGATAAGGCGACCGAGCTGAAGATCGGCATCGCGTCGGCCCGCGATCTCCAGCAGCTCAATGAAGTGGTGGAGCTGCTCGACTCGGCGATCGAGAAGGGGCTGGACGAGGCGAACCAGGAATTCGCCGAGCAGATGCTGGTGGCGACCATCATGGAGCGGGCGACCGCTTTGGCCGAGGCCGTGCTGAACAAGCCGGTGGCCGACCCGCGTCGCGACCCACGGTGGGTACAGATCCGGCAGTTCGCCCTGACGGACTTGCAGCGAGCCGTGGAGTTGGACGACAGCCTGGTGGACGCTTATTTCTTGATGGGCCGCCTGCAGTCGCTACCGCTGGGCGACCCCAATGCCGCCCGGCGTGCACTGACTACGGTGATTGAACTCGCCGCCGCTGCCGAGGAGCCGGCGGACGGCGAAGCCGCGGCCCCTGCTGAACCGCCAGTGACACCAGAGCAACTAGCGCAAGCTTATGCGCTACGGGGCGCCACGCAAACCGATCCCGACCGCCAGCAGGCCGACTTTGACAAGGCAATCGAGCTGACACCTGACAAGGCCGAGTACTACCTCTTGCAGGCACGCGCGAAAGTTCGGCAAGAAGATTTTGACGCAGCCTTAGAAGCGGCCAACAAGGCGGCCGAGTTGGCGCCCGGTAACCATGTTGTTTACGAAGTGAAAGGCTTAATTCTTCGCGGCCAAGAGAAAATCGAAGAAGCGATCGCGGCCTTTGACACCGCAACCGAAATCGAGCCTAACGCAGTGAAGCCCTACCAGTATCGGGGCGAACTCTACAGCATTCTTGGCGAGACCGAAAAAGCGATCGAAGAACTCACTAAGGCAATCGAATTGGCGCCGGGCAACTTGGCGTCGCGACTGATTCGTGCAGAACTCTACTCGACCACTGAGCAATATGGCGATGCCTTGACCGATGTCGAGACGGTCCTACGCTCGCAGCCTGGCCTAGTGCGTGCCCACCTGATGCGGACGGTTCTGTTAACTCGACTCGATCGCGAAGACGAAGCATTGGCGACGCTAGAAAAACTCGCCGAGGCGGCGCCGAACCAGCCGGAGATTCAATTGCAACTCGCCGGCTTCTACATGGACGCCAATCGTTCTGGCGAAGCCATCGAATCACTCTCCAAGGTAATCGAAGCCGCCCCGGAAAGCGGCATCGCCTACCGCATGCGCGGCGACATGTACCTGGCGATCGGCGAGCACGCCCAAGCCGTGGCTGACTTCGCCAAATCGTTCGAGTTGAACCCGGACGACTCGGGCCTGCTAAACAACTACGCTTGGACCCTGTCGACGAGTCCCTACGAAGAAATCCGCGACGGCGAGCGGGCTGTCGAATTAGCAACCAAGGCGTGCGAACTAACCGAATTCGAGGCGCCGCACATTCTCAGCACCCTGGCGGCTGCTTACGCCGAGACAGGCGACTTCGAAAAAGCAATCGAGTGGTCCCGAAAAGCAGTCGACATGCATGCAGCTGATGAAGACGCGACCCGCGATATGTCGGCCGAGCTCGCGGCCGAGTTGGCCAGCTATCAATCGGGCGAGCCGTGGCGAGAGTTGCAGCAAGAGGGTCAATCTGAGCTGTCTGACGAAGACCCGGAATCTGAGCCTGCCGAGGAGGGCGATCTCGCCCCGCTGCTCGATTTCTGAGCGAATTCCTACCGGCTCTCGCGAACCGTCTCAATTTTCTCGGCGTCGTGACACTGTCCGACGCCGCGGTCTGCCGCGACGTATACTTGCAGACTCGATTTTTTGCCTTTCGCCTCGGTCTTGCCTGCCTGCTTGCCATGCTCATTGCCCGCCGTTTGATTTTTCTGCTCGCCGTTCTCGTCCTAGGCGTCGTTTCTTCTCCGGTCACTGCGGTGGAACACGTCGAAGTCTGCCGCTACTGCCAAGGCTTACATCGAGAGAACGATGCCTCGGCGGCGGCGGTGCGAAAATATGCCCCCGACCGCAAAGTTGACGTACTGCGAATCAAGATCGACGTAACGCCCGACTTCGAGCAGCGTACGATCGCTGGCGAGACAACGGTTACTTTCTCGCCAATCTCCCAGCCGGTGGAGCAGCTGCGACTCGACGCCCGAGATCTTCGCGTTGCGAATGTCACCGGCACGCAGTCGATTGCCGAGTACGTCGCCACGGACGACGACATCACGATTCTGTTTTCGAAGCCGATCGCTGTAGGCAAGCAGGCGAGCGTTACCATTCGTTACACCGCCGAGCCGAAGCAGGGGCTTTACTTCCGCACCGAGGCGATGGGCTACCCCGCTGGCGACGATCACTTGTGGACGCAAGGCGAAACGCATGAGGCGCCGCACTGGTTCCCTTGCTTCGATTACCCGAACGAACGATCGGCAACCGAAGTCATCTGCCGCGTGCCGCCAGCAATGACGGTCCTCTCCAACGGCCGCCAAGTGAGTGAGCAGGTCGATCCCACCACGGGGCTCAAGGCAGTGCACTGGGTGCAAGAGAAGCCGCACGTGAACTACCTGGTCTGCCTCGTCGCGGGCCATCTGGCGAAGCTCGAAAAATCGCACGGCGACCTTCGGCTGCGTTTCTTCAGCCAACCCTCGCTTGCCGAGCACGCCGCCAACTCGTTTGCCGACAGTGACCAGATCATTGCTTACTTCGAGCAGGAAATCGGCATACCGTTCCCGTGGGAAAAGTACGATCAGGTCACGATTCGTGACTTCACTGCGGGCGGCATGGAGAACACAACGCTCACAACCCTTACGCATCGCACGATCTATAGCGACGAGACCGAAAACATCTATTCAAGCCGCGGACTCGACGCGCACGAAGCCGCCCATCAATGGTTTGGCGACTACGTTACGTGCGAGGATTGGAGCCACCTGTGGCTGAACGAAGGCTTCGCCACCTACTACACGCATCTGTACAACGGCCATCGATTGGGACGCGACGAGATGCTGTACGGCTTGTATCGCGACGCTACGCAACGCGTCCTCACGCAAGAAGACGACACCCGGCCGATCGTATACCGTGGTTACGAGCAGGCATGGGAGCAGTTCGATTTCAGGGCTTATCCGAAAGGGAGTTGGGTGCTGCACATGCTACGCAGCCAGCTTGGCGATGATGTCTATCGGCAAGCAATAAAGCTGTATCTAGAGAAGCATGCGCTCTCCAGCGTAATAACGGCAGACCTGATTGCCGAACTCGAAGACGCTTCGGGGCGATCACTGGATCAGTTCTTCGACCAATACGTCTACCACGGCGGCTTTCCCAAGCTCAAGATCACTCACAAATGGCTTCCGAAAGAGAAACTAGCCCATGTTCATGTGGAGCAGACCCAGCAGGTCAGCGACGATGTCCTCCTGTTTACTATTCCTAGCGAACTGCGTTTTCACGTTGGCGATCAGGTGATCGATCATGCGATCGCGATTGAAGACACCGAGCACGACTTCTACGTCCCGCTCCCGGCGAAGCCTGACGTTGTGCGATTCGACCCCGAGTTCAAGGTCCTTGCCGAAGTCAACTTCAAAAAGCCGCAAGCGATGCTCGAACAGCAGCTACGGCTATCGGACGATGTCGTTGGGCGTCTGCGAGCGGTAGAGGCTCTGTCAGAGAAAGAGACGAAGGCAGCAGTCGCGGCACTAGAGGAGGTGCTCCAAGCCGATCCGTTTTACGGCGTCCGAATCGCCGCGGCCAAAGGTTTTGGAAAGATGCAAACAGACGAAGCCTTTGCGACGCTAGAGGAGTCTCTTGACCAAAGCGATGCACGCGTTCGCTTGGCCGTGGTAGAGGCGATCGCCAGGTACTATCGCCCAGAAGCTTTGGCAATTCTTCAACAGGTTGCCAATGAGGAAGCCAATCCTGCGGTTGCAGCGACTGCAATCAGCGGCCTAGGCAAGTTCGACGAGGCGGCTGTCGCTGACAGCCTGAAAGCTGCCCTGGCTGCCAACTCGTTGAAAGACGAAGAGACCCTGGCAGCCATGGATGCCATCGGTGATTTGAACGCCACAAGTTTGCGAGGGCGTTTAATCGAGGTGCTTCGCGATCGGCGAGGCGACCTCGGCGGTCGTGGCTATGCGGAAGGCTTGCCGGTGGTTGCGAAGCTCTGGCATGAAGCGGACGATCAAACACCGGCGTACCAACTTCTTACCGAAAGCTTAAATGATCCTTCACCTAGCGTTCGCAAGGCGGCGGCGGAAGCACTCGGCGAATTGGGCGACCTACGGGCCGCGCCGCTGCTGCGTTCGCTCGCCGAGTCGGCAGACGATCGCGTCTCTTCGGCAGCCAAGGACGCACTAGAGCAGCTGGAAAACGAATCTCCCGCGACCCCGCAAGAGATCGCCGAGCTGCGAAAACTGGTCCGGGAGCTGACTAAGCAGCAGAAGCGGATCCAGAAGTCGGTCAAGCAGCTCGAAAGCAAAGCGAACGCAGGCACGGCAGACGCAGGCAACTAGCTGAGCTGCTTCACCTATCTGAGCTGCATCGCCCCGCTGCTATCACTCGGTCTTCAATCGGGTGAACCTTCCAGAGAGTCTGGCGTAATAACTGGCATGAGCCGATACTTGACTACATTAGTCAGGTTAGTATGATTTATGCCAAGCAGCGCTCTTCTTCGTTGCAACTGACTGTCATGCAAAGGTTTGCAACCAGCACGCATGCGTTATGAACGCCACACAAACAACCGCCGGTAGCCCGAGTTCAGCAGCCGAGACTAACGGATCCCTGACGCCAACGCCCGAGTTGCTAGCAGAGCTTCGCGAGGCGAGCGAGCGGCTTGAGACCGCCACGCCCGAGGAAATCTTGCAGTGGGCGGCGGCTCGATTCTCACCCAAGCTGGCCATGGGTACCGCCTTCGGCCCCGAAGGGTGCTTGATCTTGTCGATGCTCTCGGAGATCGCCCCCGAGACATACATCTTCAACCTGGAGACCGGCTACCAGTTCCAGCAGACGCTCGACCTGGCAGAGAACATCGCCGAGAAGTACGGGCTGCAGATCGACATGCTCAAGCCCGAGCTGAGCGTGCCCGAGTACGAAGTGTTGCACGGCGGGCCGCTGTACAAGACCAACCCCGACCAGTGCTGCCACGATCGGAAGATCAAAGTTCTTGAGCGAGCCGCCACAGGGATGCACGCGTGGATGAGTGGCATTCGCCGAGACCAAAGCCCCGTGCGTGCCGGCCAGCCGATCGTTGGTTGGGACAAGAAGTTCGGCTTGGTGAAGATCAGCCCGCTGGCCAACGCCACTGGCAAAGATGTTTGGCGCCGCGTTGTCGCCGAGGGCGTTCCTTACAACCCGCTGCACGATCAAGGCTACAAAAGCATCGGCTGCTGGCCCTGCACGCAAAAATCGTCGGGCGACGATGCTGATGAACGTTCGGGACGTTGGGCATCGTCAAATAAAACGGAGTGCGGCCTGCACACGCTCGAAGAAGACGGTAGCGGAATTTAATGAAGGCGGAGTGGGGAAGGCGGAAGGCGGATTTGTGTTCGTCGATAGCGAGGTACGCCTCACGTTGTTTTTGACTACGTTGCCATGAAACTTACTGCCAAGACGGAATATGCCTGCCTGGCGATGCTGCAGCTTGCTGCGGAGCGGTCGGGTTGCAAGCCGATGCCGATCAAAGCCCTATCGGCCAAGCAAGACATTCCCGAAGGCTTCTTGGTGCAAATCTTGCAGGACTTGCGACGGGCCGGTTTGGTGACCAGCACACGCGGCGCCAGTGGCGGTTATCAATTGGCCAGAGAAAGCGCGGCAATCTCACTAGCAGAAGTGATCGAAGCTATCGAAGGCCGCGAGCCTGAGCCGATTGAATCGCCGGCGACCAATCCGCTAGCAGACGCTCTGCACTCGGTCTGCCACGAACTGCAGCAACAGCAGCAGCAGCGACTGGACGACTTATCACTTGCTGACATGGTCGAGCAGGCCGCGGTGGGTGCGGAACCGATGTGGTATATCTGAGGGGGCTAGGTGCTGGGGACTAAGGGCTGGGGATCTGCGAAGGGGAGATCAGCGACTGCCCGCCACCAGCGAACCTCTCTTACAGCCAGCCGGCGTCGCGATACCACTGGGCGGTTTGGGCGTAGCG
>JBCDCL010000100.1:0-8148 GCA_039182175.1 Planctomycetota bacterium | reverse complement strand
CGGTCTCGCCCCAGTGGATGAAAGTCGAAATCGCCTTCAACGCCCGCGGCGGCATCACCGAAACCGTCACCGCCATGCACACCGCGGCAATTTAAGTGCCGATTGTGGCGAGACGAATAGGACGCGGATTGACGGGATTTGCAGGATTTACGTCGATGATGCTGGATGTAGAACGCCCGACTGTATTAAGCGAAAACCCGTCTCGCGATAGCGTCACTATATCCAACTAATCCTGTCGATCCGGTCAATCCGCGTCCAATTCTTCCCGCGTTCAATTCGTCCGCCAATCCGCAAGTCGCCCGCCGCGGCCAACTCCCAAAAGGTTTTCCATGCCCGCCACGCCGCGAGTCATCCTGTCGGGCTTTGCCGACGAAGCCGCTATTCACAAGACGGCAGTGGAGCAGTTCGCGGCATTTGCGGCGCTTGGGCTCGAGTACTACAGCTTGCGATTCGTCGACGTGACGGGCGACGGGCGGGTCAAGAACGTCATGGACTTGACCAAGAGCGAGATCACCAAGCTGCGTCATCTGGAAAACGACTACGGCATGAATGTCGCCTCGATCGGTTCGCCGATTGGTAAGGTGAAGCTGGTCGACCAAGAAGACGGCACCGCCAATCGCTTTGTGCCCTTCAAAAAGTATCTGAAGCAAGAGGTCGCCAAGGCGTGCGAGCGGGCCCATGCGTTCGAGACCAAGCTTATCCGCGGCTTTTCGTTCTACCCGCCCAAGGGCGCCGATCCGTGGGATTACGTTTCGCAGGCGGCCGACCAACTGGGGCAGATCGCCGATGCCTGCCACCACAGCGATCTAACGTTCGGCCTCGAAGTCGAGGCGAACCTCGTCGGCCAAAATGGCGCCCTCGTGGCCGAGCTGCATAAGCAAGTGAACCACCCAGCGATGGTTTCGATCTTCGACGGCGGCAATTTGATTAGCCAGGGCTACTCGATGATCGAATCGTACGAGCAGTATCTGGCGATGAAGCCAAGCCTCGGTTGGCTGCACGTCAAAGACTACCGCGACCCGGGCGTAAAACGGACCGCGCACGTCGACGAGGAGAAGCTTAAGCACTTCGTCCCCGTCGAGGAGGGCGACAGTGGCTACGACCTGATCTTCCGCGACTTCAAGAAAGTGCTGCCGAAGCTTGACCGTAAGCTCCGCCGGCGAGGAATACCGGGCGTCGTCGTCGACCTCGAACCGCACCTCAAGGGAGGCGGACAGTTCGGCGGGTTCAGCGGACCCGATGGTTTTGGCGTCGCCCTGCGGTCGTTGTGCCGAGTGCTCGACTCCGTCGGCGTCGACTATCACCTGCGGGACTTCGACGACGTTCGCGCCGCCCGCGGCTTCTAAGCTGTCGCTCCGCCAATGCGGCCGCAAGCGTCTACACCTGCGGCTGGCTATCGATGGGCAAGGCTTCAGACTGCGTGGCAGCGGCGTCATCGTCGAACTGCCGGCGACTTGTTGCCTTCGCTTGGCCGGCCGCCACCAAGTGCTTGAGGACCTGCGCACCCCAGTAGCCGGCCCAGCCAAAGCCCGCCAGTCCGCCGACGAATTGCAGGCTGAACAGCGACCCGGAGGTCAACGCCAAGTAGCCACCGCATGCCATGGCAATGCCACAGATGGCGAGATTCGCCACCGCCTTCTCGTTGTTCTGCTTCGATACCGCCACGCCAATCGCACTACGGGCCGAGCTGTTGGCCAGTTCTCGCAACGCGGACATGTCGCGTGATTGCTCCGCGGCGGGGCCACGCTTTAGCTCGGACAAGTCCGTGATTGGCGACTTGGTTGGCGCCAAAGATTCGACCGGCGCCGCAGGGCTAGGCGTCGGCGTGGCAGGCTGCACCCGTTTTGGCAGTGGCGCCGGCGCCGCCGGCTCTGCCTCGCCACGAATCCGCTGCATCAGGCTCGCCATGTAGCCTTCGATCGATTCGTCCGAATCCTCCTCCGCCGGCACAGCGAACGAAGGCTCGGCTGGCGGCGTCGGCGCGGCGGCAAGCAACGGCTCGACAGGAGAGTCATCCGCATCGTCGGCCGGGAGCAGATTGGCGTAACGCTCGATGAAAGACTCCGGCGCCGAATCCTTAGGCTGCTGCTCAGGAATCAAATCGTCAACGCACGTCGGCTCGGCAGCGTTGTCCGTGGGGACACGTTGTTCGATCGAAGCCTCCTCGTCGAATCGATCATCGGCGGCAGCAAACAGGGCCGCGTCGAATTCGGCACTGCTATCGTCGAAGAGGTCGGGCGCCGTTGAGGGAGCCACGTGAGGCGACTCGGCTGGCTGCTCTACCGCCTCGTCTTCTGCCGGCGGTTCATCGTACGACAAGACGTTTTCTGCAGGCTCGTCGGATTCGAGAACCTCGGGCTCGCGAGCCTCTGGCTGTGATACGGCTGGTTCGCCGGCCCCTGAGAACGATGCCAACCAAGCCTCGGCTGCGTCGGACTCTGCACCTTCGGTCGCTGCACTGTCGGCAGGCTCCGCCGCTGGATCAGCCGTGTTGGCTTCGATGTCCCACAAGTCGCCAGCGTCGTCCGCTGCAGGCGCCGGAGCGAGTTCGGCATCGCTTTGCCCTGTCTTTTCGCAGTTTGGCTCTTCGCCGTTTGTCTGTTCACAGATTGTTTGTTCACGTGCACGTGACTCGTCTGCTTCAATGTTTGCGTCGTGCACCGCATCGTCCGACAAGTCAACTTGCGACCAGAGGTCGGCGACAGCCGTAGAAGCGTCTGTGTCCGCAGCCGCTTCTGCATTAGCGATCGCAGCCTCGTCTACGAGCTCAGACGCTCGTTGTTCTTCTTCGTCTTCCTGCGTCGGGCTGGTCGCGTCTGCGGTCGGCAGATCCCACAAGCCGGCAGGTTGTTCGTCGAGCGAATCGGCAAGATCGTCGGTCGCTCCTTCGTCTGTTTCAGCAGGCGTTTGCCAAACGTCGGTCTCGGCCTCAGTAGAAGCGCTCTCGTTCGAGTTCTCTGGCTCATCAGCAACTTCCTCGAAGCGCTCTGCTTCCGGCGCCTCGGGCGCCGAATCGGCTGCCGACTGCTGCTCAAGCTGGGCGATCGCCAACTCAAGCTCAGTAACACGCTGTTCGTAACTCTCCGCAACGCTGGCCCGCTCGGCGAGTTCGCTCTCGATACGCGAGACTTCAGCCTGCAGCTCTTCGATCTGCGTATCGCGTTTGGCGATGGTCGCTTGAAGGCTTTCGGCAAGCTGTGTTGCTTCGCCCAACAGCAGCTGCGTGGCGGCTTGGTCGGCACGCAGTTCTGCCTCGGTCGTCTCCGCCTGCTCTGCTTGCAGTCGAAGGGTAGCGAGCGTTTCGGTTAGCTCGGCATGCTCGGCGGTGAGTTGTTCTTCACGCTGGCGGGCGTCGGCTTGTCGCTCGCGTTCCTCGCGGAGTGCGTCAACGAGCTTGCGAACCCGGCCGCGAGCGATGCCGCGGGTTTCGCCGATCAATGCCGAGTCCGCCGCCGACAACTCCTCCGACAACTTCGCCGAGTCCGTTTCCGCAGCGGGCGGCGTTGGCTGGGGCGATGGTGTGGCTGGTACTTCGTCCACGCGCTCCGCAGTCGCCGCGTCTTTGGCAAGCCACGGCTGCAGCAGATGAGCCGGCACGGCAGGCAGCGGCGCTGCTAGTTCGCCGAGCGATGATGTGGTTTGGGGCGGTTCGGTCTCGACCTGCTTCTCTGCGAGATCCTCTGCCGGGGTGTCAGAAGCTGACACGAAGTCGTCTGGCGCCGTTACCACCATTTCAACCGAACCAACCGTCAGCCGGTCGCCCAGCTTGAGGGGCGACTCGGAAAAGTCATCGCCGTTGAGTTTGGTGTCGATGGCCCACCGCCGGACGACCAAGCCGTCGGCCGAGGGGCTGATTACGCAGTGCAGCGGCTGTACGCCTTCGCCCTTTACGCGGAGCGAGCACCGCGGTCCACCGCCGATGGTGGTGGCGCCAGCAGCCAACGGAGCCGCCGGGGCGTTTTGGGCGCCGGACACCACTTGCACGGCCCAGTCGGGCGGAGGGCGGTCAAGCGTTGCGGGTGGCGAATCGAATCCAGCAAGCGAATTCATGGCAGGCAGACCAAACACGTTGGGGAGCAGATCGTAGACAAATGACGGGTCCTTCCCGCCGTTCGCGCGGGCGATACCAGAGTCATCTAGCTCCCGTTGGGGGGGCGGTCAAAGTACGCCGCCCCGCAACGCTGCGGTCCGCATTCCGCTGCATTCGGTTCAACCACTGGCGCCGAATTTGACGATTACCGACGCGCTAGCCGGAATGCCATCGACCTACCCAGCTGTCGCCGAACTGTCCCACCGCTGCTAGCAGAATTTCCGGCATGGCCGGCGCCACTGGCCGCCGCTTGGCAATCGTTAAAACCCGTTCAGCAAACAACTTGCGTACGGCCGGAAGGCCTCGCCGAATTCCAAGCGAACTTGCTGAACATACGGCAACCGATCGGCCGGTAACTGCGTACTATAGTTTGGTTGCTGCACCAGCAGATCGGCCTGCGTCAGGTTGGCCTGTCGGCGGCGTAGCAAGAGAAAGGCGAGAGCCCGTGCGTGGCAGAGGGAATCTGCTGGCTGGGTTTTTGGAACTAAGGTCTTCGGAACAGACGCTTTCGGAACAGACAGCAAGAGCCGCAGGCGGCGACCGCTACCCCGACCCAACTGGTGAGGCCGCTTTCATCGGCAGCTCTCCAAGTACGGTCGCGGCAAGCTTGGTAGCAGAGACGCCGCCCCGGGCAAGGTAAACAACATGGCACGTAAAGATTCAATCCTGAAGATGCGAGACATCCTGGTCACCCGGCGGGATGCGCTCCGCAAGGCGCTGGCGGGTGACTTGAGTCTCCTCAAGCAGCTCCGCGAACAGATGGGTGGCGACGTGGTGGACGCCGCGCTCGACGCCGCCCAAGACGAAATCAGCAGCCAACTGGCAGAAGTCGAAAGTCGCGAACTCGGCAGCATCGAGAAAGCCCTCGAACGGATGCGGCAAGGCACCTACGGCTTGTGCGAAGTCTGCGCTAGCAAAATCCCGATGGCTCGCCTCAATGCCCTGCCCTACGCCACGATGTGCATCGAATGCCAGCGGGCCGCCGAAGATGGCACCCTGGAAGATCGCCGCGTCGCCGACTGGGGCAACGTTATCGACACCGGCTTTTCCGACGCCGACGTGACGCTCTCCGACATTGAAATGCAGTAGGGCCGATATCGAAATGCAGTAGGGCCCTGCGCCCACGGCTGTTGTATACTCTGGAGAAAGTTGGACCGTCGATCTTGGCGCCTCGCCAAACGGCCCACCGATTTCTTAAACAACTGCCGCGATGCGACCATTATCGAGCAAACCGATCTGCCTTCGCCGGGTAAGTGCCAGTCGCGTCGCAAGCTTCGCGCTCCTCAGTCTGGTAGGGATGGCGGCGGTAAGCTCGCGGTCGGCCGATGCCCAATCGCCGGCTGCCCAATCGCCAGCTACCCAGTCTCCCGCTGTTCAGGTGCCGGCTGGCCAGCCGTCGATTACGCAGCCACTCTTTCGTGATACGCTCGGCGGCGGCGTTGGCATGACGCCCGTCTCACGTGGCGAACGCGACCGCCAGTTTGCCGCTTTGGCTCGCGATGTCGAGTCGATGGATCGGCTACTCAGCCTGCTCAAGCGCGTCGTGAAACTCGTGACGCCGTCAGTGGTGCATATCGAAGCCCAGCCGATTCGCGAGTACCGTGTCCGTAGTGGCGCCCAAGAGGCAGGCTCCGGCGTCATCATTCGCTTCCGCGGCCCGCGTGCCGGCGCCGGCAATTACGTGCTTACTAACCGGCACGTCATCAAGAATTCGTCCGAGCCGCACATCCGCATCCAACTTGCCGATGGCCGGGTGGTGACCCCCACGCAAATTTGGAGCGACCAGTATACCGATGTCGCCGTGATGGCGATCGACGTCGACAACGTGGTACCCGCCCGCTTTGGCAACAGCGACGCCCTGGAGATTGGCGACTGGGTCCTCGCCGTCGGCAGCCCGTTTGGATTGAGCCAAAGCGTCACCCGCGGCATCGTCAGCGCCAAAGGCCGCTACAACCTCGAACTGGGCGATGGCGAAGTTCGCTATCAGAACTTTTTGCAGACCGACGCCGCCATCAACCCGGGCAATAGTGGCGGGCCGCTCATCAATATGCGGGGCGAGGTGGTCGGGCTGAACACCGCTATCGCTAGCGAATCGGGTGGCAACGAGGGCATCGGCTTTTCGATCCCCGCCAACATCGCCGTCCGCATCGCCGACGAGCTGACCCGCACCGGCCAAGTCCGCCGCGGGTTCTTGGGCGTCACCTTCGACCGACTGTTTGACGAAAAGCGTGCCCGCGCCGCCGGGCTCCCCCGGCTGCAAGGCACGCGCATCACGGTGGTCGAACCTGGCTCGCCGGCCGAGCGTGCCGCCGTCCAGTCGGGCGACGTCATCATCTCCTACGGCGGCATCCGCGTCGAAGACACCGACCATCTCATCAGTCTCGTCAAGCTGACCGAGATCGGCAAACAGGTCGACCTGGTCGTCTTCCGCAGCGGCGCCCCGGTCCAAATGACCGTCGAAATTGGCGACCGCGAATTCTTCGCCACCCGCGACAACTAGTCGCCAACAAAACCGCCGATGCCATCGGCGCGTCGCTCCGCTCAAATAGCGTGTCGCAGTACCAGCAGTTGGTCTGCAGACTAGGCAAGTCAGATAGTGGCCGACGTGCTACTGATACGTCAAACTAAGCGAGTACGATAGCGCCTGGGGCGGCTCCCCCGAACTATTCGGCGACGAGTGGCTCGATTGCGAGTAATAAACCGAAGTGAAAGGTAGGTGCGAGCACCTACCCTACGCCTTGATTGCGAAAAGCAGACCGG
The DNA here is from genome assembly GCA_039182175.1 of Planctomycetota bacterium. Taxonomy (GTDB): domain Bacteria; phylum Planctomycetota; class Planctomycetia; order Pirellulales; family Lacipirellulaceae; genus JBCCQL01. The sequence continues at coordinate 1,298 of JBCDCL010000100.1, read as the reverse complement.
CAACAAAAGGTAGGTGCGAACACCTACCCTACGATGCTCATGCTGGTCTACAGCACGTATAGCTTTGCTGAACTATCGCTGATTCATTTCAGGGAAGTCTGGGGGTTTTGCGCTCAGATCTAGTACGCAATTTTCTCAAAATAGATTAACCCGCCTTCAGCATCTACCCACATAGAAAAAGCTGCCTGGTCTGAGAATACATCTCGTGCATAGTAAACGCTTGTTTTTGAAAGCACTTCCTGAGAAGGCCAGCCGTTGAGAGGCGGAGGTCGTGGCAGAAACGATAGTTGTGATAGACACGAAAGTGGTGGGGCATCTCTCTCAGTCAGCCCCCAGGACTTAGCAATCAAGACTGCGTGCGTGAGGGTCTTGCTTGGCAGAACGGAAGCGACCACACCAACGCTATGCTCGTTAAATCCAGTGTCATGCTTGACGACCTGAATTGAAATCGCATCGCTGGACAATTGATTTCGGATTCGGTCTGCAACGCTAGGATCGCTATTACATCCACATGCCGTGGCCAAGAACACGAAAACAATGCAACCACTAGACATCCAGTGTGCTTTAGAGGGGCGGCTAAGCAGCATAAAGGCCGTTTTATTGCCGACAGGTTGCATTCGGATCACCGGAAAAAATATGAGATAATTGTGCTGTAATTTGCCTAGTAGGGTAGGTGCTCGCACCTACCTTCTCGATTAGTCGGCAAGAATGGCCTACTATCGCCGTGCAATCAAAGTGGACCGTCTTTTCTCCCGCCAGTCGTAGCTGCCGTAGGGACGCCCGCGATCGAGGCTGTTGGCCAGTGCCGTGCCGCTGGTGGGGTCGGACTTTGGCGCCAAAGCGTAGCGGGTCCGCCCGGACTAAGCCATGCTCCGACTCACTCCGAAGCGGGTGGTTGGGCATAGTGCCGATCGTTTTTTCGAGCCCCTCGATCGCCAGGTTGATGATCTGGGCCAACTCTTGGTGGAGCATCTTGTGCCGATCAGAACGATGCTGGTCCTAGATTTTGCAATCTCGTAATCGCATCGAGCTATCGGCACGCGATGTGCACTTAGCGCGATCCAGTCGTCAACCAATCTTGGACGGCAGTCGGTAATGACGCAACGGCGGACCGCATAAATGACCGAGGTCACTTCCAGAACGGAGCGAAGTCAAGAAATCGCGGCCCGTGCGGGACTCAACTTCACGACGGATGCCGAACCGGGGCTGTCGAGGTGTCGCTGCGGTCAAGGTTTTCGAATCATCGACCCGACAACTCCGTCGGTCAGCGAAGCGACTCGGCAGCGCGTCAAAGACTT
>JBCDCL010000099.1:0-8199 GCA_039182175.1 Planctomycetota bacterium | reverse complement strand
TTTTGATCTGCTCGGGGGAGGCGATCAAGAGCGACAAGTCCGGCGGCCAACTCGGGGGGGATGCCCGGCGGACGAAGCGAGGATGAGGACTAGCGAAAGCCGCGACGGCATGCATCGAGCAGGCGGTCGCGGCTTTCTGATGCGCACTCGCCAACGCGCTTGCTAAGTTATCCTGACAAGGCGAAGGACGATCACGACCAACTAACGGCACGAAGACGCGGCACGGTACGGTGGCGAAAAAACGATCACGAAAATCGCCGCTAGAACAGCAGTTCGACGACGCCCAGGCGCCGATTTACCTGATCGATGCCAGTCGTGCGATCGTATACGCCAACGTAGCTTTAGCAGACTGGGTCGGTCTGGAAATCGAGGACGTGCTCGGCCGGCGTGTGGAATATCATTCGGCGCCGGGCGGCTCGTCAGAAGGCGGTTTGCTGACAGGCCTTTGCCCGTCGCCGATTGCTCTGCGAGGCGAGCGGACATCGGGCGCCATTTCGTGCGTCGATCGTAACGGCCGCCTCCGGCGTCGCGGCGCCGAGTTCTTGCCGACGCCCTCGGTTTCGGAAGAATCAAGCGATACTCGGACGAGCGACTCTGCCGTGTTGGTCTACGCAGAGCTGACCGATCTCGGCCCCACTGAGTTGCTTCCCGCCCAATCCGAAGCAGAATCTGTCGAACGATTACGTGCGCAGCTGCAGCAGTTTCGCCGGGATCAAGGACAGAGCCTGCCGGTTGAGTGTCTGCTTGGCGAAAGCAACGCCACGGCCAAGCTTCGCCGGCAAGCAGCGGCACTGACGGCAAGCGGCGCCAATGCCTTGCTTGTCGGCCCTCCGGGCGGTGGCGTCGAGGAACTGGCCAGCTCGATCTTTCAACGTTCCCAACCTGGCGCGACTGCCAAGCTCTTGCCGCTCGACGCCGCGCTATTGGACGCCGAGCAACTGAGCGATGCAGTCCGAGACGCCACGGCAGCAGATCCGTCCAGAAGCGTGACGATTCTGCTGCAGAACGTCGATGCGTTGACCGCCGAAGGTCAGACAACGCTAGCTCGCCTGCTCGGCAGTTTACGCGATGTTCGCGTTCTTGCTACGGCATCGAGCGAAGATCCGCCACTCGTCAACGCCCTTCACACTGTGGTGGCGACATTGACGCTCCATGCGGTCCCGCTAGCAGATCGCAAGAGCGACTTGCCATTGCTTGCACAGTCGTGCGTCGAGCAAGCCAACATCGGCGCCGAGCGGCAGATCGCGGGCGTGTCGGCCGCCGCCCTCGACCAACTCGCCCTGTACTCCTGGCCGGGTGGCTTTGCCGAGTTACGCAGCGTCATTGCCGCCGCACACTTGCAAGCGACATCGGCAATGATCGAGCCGAGCGACTTACCGATGCTGGTGCAGCAGGCGACGCTTGCCGCCGAGCTGGCGCCACGCGATCGCACACCCATCGTGCTAGACAATTATCTCGCGACCATAGAACGCGAACTTGTTGAACGGGCTCTCGAACAGTCCGGCGGCAACAAAGCAGAGACCGCGCGACTACTCGGCATGACGCGTCCACGCCTCTACCGACGGTTGGCACGTTTAGGAATGCTCGACGCAGAAGCAGAGCCGACCGACGAATGACGAAAACCGACCTGACGCATGAGGAAGCCGTTGACCCGTGGCTGCTGTTCGTCGAGCAACAGCCACGCTGGTCGGCTGCTACGCGTGTAGAGCTGCGCCGACAAGGCCGCGACACAGCGATTACGCGTCTTGTTACGCGCCAGACATGCCCGCGCATGTTGTCGCTGTGGACAATCGATCAGCCGCTGCTGCTCGCCATCGACATCACCAAGCAGAATCTGACCGAGGCACTTCATCAAATCGCCGGCGTGCGTGAAATGCCGTTGCTGGCAGCGGTTGCCTTGGTACCACCACAGGAATTCGCAGCCGAATCATTTCAGCTTCTTCGTTCGGCTGCGCAGGAGGCAGGCGCCGCGGCGACCTTCACTTCTCCACGCCAGTCAGCGGAGTTGCTCGCGATTGGCGATCGCCATGCCCGGCATGCGTGGCGATTGCTGGCCGAGCAAATTCCACTGCACGAACGCGTTTGGCGGCGGTTGCCTTGGCAGTCGGCGGCCAGGGCGATAGGGTGACCTAGAGACGTCCTCCCGCCCGCTCCCCCTACCCTGCCCCCCAGCCAAAATGTCTACCGCTCTGACCGAACAGGCCGTCCGCGATGCCTTGGCCGATTTCACCGACCCCGAAACCGGCCGCAGCGTCACCAAGATGGGGCAAGTTGGCGAGATTCATATCGATGGCACGAGCGTTCGCGTCCAGCTAAAGCTCACCTCCTGGGCGGGCCCCATTCACGACGAGATCGCCCAGCGATGCCAATCGCGCCTCAAAGCGAAGCTGAATGCCGCCGAGTCGGTCGTCGTCGAAGTCGTTCCTCATGAACGGGCGCCCGACAAGATTGGGCAGATTGGGCTCGCTGCTAAGAGCGTCATTGCCGTCGGCTCGGGCAAAGGCGGCGTCGGCAAAAGCACCGTCGCTGCGTCGATCGCGTTTGGGCTGTCGAAGGCAGGCGCCAAAGTCGGTTTGATGGATGCCGATGTCTACGGGCCGAGTGTGCCGCACTTGCTGGGCGTTGACCAGCGGCCAACGGCGGTCGACAAGCGGCTGCAACCTATCGAGTCGGACGGGCTGCGAGTGATGAGCATGGGTTTTCTTGTCCCCAAAGAGGAAGCCGTCATCTGGCGAGGCCCCATGTTGCACGGGGCCATCACGCAGTTTCTGCGTGACACCGATTGGGGCGAACTAGATTATCTAATCATCGACATGCCGCCGGGCACCGGCGACATCGCGTTGACGCTATCGCAGATGCTGCCGCTGACCGGGGCCGTCGTGGTTTGTACGCCGCAAGATGTGGCGCTACTCGACGCCGTGAAGGCGGTCGCCATGTTCCGCAAGGTGAAGATACCCGTGTTGGGGATCGTCGAGAACATGAGCTACTTCCTCTGTCCCGACAACGGAAAGCGGTACGACATCTTTGGCCACGGCGGCGCCAAGCAGAAGGCAGCCGAACTTAGCGTGCCTTTTTTGGGCGAGGCGCCAATCGAGATAGGCATCCGCGAGCGAGGCGACGAAGGCCGCACCGCAGACAACCTAAACGACGAAGCCACTGCCGAAGTCTTCCAAGGGATCTGCAAACGCATCGTGCAAGGCATCGCCGACGCCCACGCCGAGGCCCCACCGATGCCAAGTCTGCCGACGCTCTAAGCTGTCGCAGATTGTCTCGCGAGCGTCTCTGCCCTGCGTATGGGGCGGCTCAGCGCATGAGAACGGGTCGCTTTACCAGCTGGCAAAGCGACCCGGGTTTGTTATTCGCAGTTGCCTTTTCCGACGGCCCAGCGGAGCTGGAGCCATCAGTTTTTCCGAAGGGCGTCGCTTGACCAGCCCTTCGTCCACGAGGCGGTTACCGCGATTTAGCGCTTCTTCTTCCGCTTGACCTTCCGCTTGGTCTTCTTCTTAGCGGCCTTTTTCTTGGTGGTCTTCTTCTTAGCGGCTTTCTTCTTGGTCTTCTTCTTGGCTGCCTTCTTCTTCGTCTTCTTCTTGGCAGCCTTCTTCTTGGTCTTCTTCTTAGCGACCTTCTTCTTGGCAGCCTTCTTCTTTACTGCCTTCTTCTTTTTCTTCTTGGGCGCCGCCTTCTTCTTTTTGGCGACTTTTCGCTTCTTGGCCACAATCAATCCTCCATAAGAGAGTCGTAGCGTCCAAGGACGAGCCACACGCATTGCTTCGGCAACTTCGCCAAAACTCCGCGACAACAGTTGACGCCAAACGTTGGCGTCGCAGCCTCGTCCTCAGGCCGCCCGTTGGGTAATGGATGACCCATCCAGGGCCATCCTCTGACGCGAATCACTTGAATCTTCCGCAACAAGGTAGTCGTCGAGCGTCGCCTTTGATCAAGCATGTTGAGTGCTTTGGTCGTTCGATCTCGATGAAACAAAGTTGTTGCGAAAGTTGTTCTTGACAAACGTCAGTCCATTCGATGGTAGTTGTACGAATAACTCTTCTTTCTGCAACACGTTTTTGTAAGAAAACTCTTGCATGATCGTTCATCGGCACGGCTTACAACGCCTCGTTGCATCGCCGATGCGAAGTGCATCAGCGCAGCAAGTTGTTGCTTGTAGCGCGATGCACCAATGACGATGAGTACGTCATCGAACGTCGAAGCGCGCGACAGCGAACCAAAACAGCGACGCGAAACCATGCCTAGACGTTGCAGATCCGTTTTGCGTAAGTTGTTTTGCGCAAAGGGATTCGATTCACAAGCCAATCAATAGAATGCGATGCTCGATCCTTCGTTGAGCATGCAACTTGGTTGCGACGTTCGCTTACGCACACCGAGTAGACGACGTTCATCAGGCGTAGCAACGGCAAGTGCAAGACGCTTGGCGATCGACAACGTCATTGCTTCCGACGTCGACTCGTTGTCGATGACAAAACTTAGAATTTTTTTCCACGCTTCGCTGAATAAGTGCCGCCGAACGTGAATTGGATCGAATCCATACCACTCACCAGGCGCGTTAGCGATCGCTGTATGGTGCCACTTCGCCAACGCATGGAGTCCGTCGTTCACTTCATGAGCGTGGTCGGTCAACGCTTCTAGCGTGAGTGAACAAGTTGGGAAGAACAACGTGCGGAAGAAGCGATACCGCCGTTCGCCTAGCGTGGCGAGACTGGCGAGCGGCAACTCGGTGATGACGATGCGGGCGTTGACTGATCGGAGGTTTTCGATGCAGGTTGCGACCCAGTCGAGGAGCTGCGAGGGCTCGACGCCGTAGAGCAAATCGTTGCCGACATCGGTTATCAGGCCGATCGTCTCGGCCGGCGGGTTATCGTCCACGGCCCGCCACAGACCAGACTGCAAGATGCCTGGCAAGGACCGGCCGGGGATGCTAGACCATTTGCCATACGAGCGGCCGTGGCCCATGGCGGCGAGCACGTCGACCGGCTCGCCAACCATACTACGAGCGGTCTTCACCAGCGAGGGAAAGCCGCGGCGGACGTTACTGGCTCCAAGCACCACGACGCGTGGTTTCTCGGTACTGGCCATCACGATCGATAATAGCCGCGGCGTGCGTTGCGATAGGCTTCGAGCGTTTGATAGTTATTGAAGCCGAGGCCAGCCATCAAGATCAGATTCCAGAGGCTCTGCGTCCATAGCCACAGCCCAGCAGCGGCGGCCGCACAGAAGAAGATCGATACCCACAGCGACACCACGATGCCGGTCTCTGGCTTGAGCACGAGCGTAAACAACTCCCGAGCAACCTGCCCGCCATCGAGCGGATAGATTGGCAGCAAGTTGAAGATGCCCCAGAAGATGTTGATCAGCAGCATGAACTGCAGTAGCAGGTTGACCGTTGGCGGCAGTTCGAAGCTGCCTTGGCCAACCAGCCAAACGCCCGCCGCCAAAATGAAACCGGCGAAGGGCCCTGCCAGGGAAATTGCCACTTGCCGCCAGGGCGTGATGCGGACGCCGTCAGAAATTGCCAAGCCACCGAAGCCATACAGCACGATGCGAGGCTGGCCTCCCCAGTAGCGCTGCAAGAGTGCGTGGCCCAGTTCGTGAATAACGATCGAGACAAGCATCGCCACCGCCCAAATCAAAACGGCGTAAGGCTGTTTGAAGGGCGCTAACAGAACTGCGATCAGCCAAAAGAACGGATGGATACGGATCGGCATGCCGAACAGGCGGAAGCTGATATCGGCAGGCGTAGGCGAAGGGTCAGCAAACGGCACGGCGAAGTCGGCGGGCGAGAGTTACAGCCGATCGCCAACGCGAGACAGCCTCAAACGAAAGAGGCATCCAAGGTCGGCCGCCGGCTACGTTGGCGGGTAGTACACCAAGATTGTAGCTCAAGCCGCTGCTATGTCTGCGGGCTGCGACTGGGTGAGGTGCTGCACCAGGTACTCCGCGGCTCGCTTTGATGCGCCGCCGTGGCCGACGCGATCTCGCAGCTCAGCCAAAGCCTGCCGCCGATCCGCGTACGCTGCCTCGTCGGTCAACCACTGCACCACGTGATCGGCAAGTTCACTGGTGCGGTCTTCGCAAGTCAGATACTCGGGCATCAGCACATGGGCATCGCGAGGATCGTTCGCGTCGTAGACGCCGACGTCCTCGGGGAACAATTCCTCGGCAGTCAGCAGATTGACCAGCGTGATGTAGCGGACGCGGCGGAACTGCTTCTGCACCCAAAAGGCTAGCGGTGAGATACGGTAGATAATCGCCGTCGGCTTGGCGTGGTAGAGCAGTTCGAGTGAAACGGAGCCCGACACAGCCAAACAGCAATGAGATGCATGGATCAGCTCGGGCGCGCGGCCGATGTGAATCTCGATTGGCGTGCCGCTGTGCTGCAGTCCGCTCTCAACAAGGCGTGCTTCGATCAATTCGCGTTGCGAAGGCTTGTAGCCGGCAATCGCAAACCGAACGCCCGGCGCCCGCTTAGCAATTTTCTCGGCAGCCTTAAGTTGGTCACGCAGGTTTGATTTGACCTCTTGCGTTCGCGACCCGGGCAAAATGGTGACCAGCGGCCCGGCTGACTGCTGCTGGTCGGAGACAAACTGATCGTCGAGTTTCTGCGTGATCAGCTCATCGAAGTAAGGATGGCCAACGTGCGTGGCGTGGCAGCCACGCTCGCGGTACCACGCGACTTCGAAAGGAAGTTTGACGAGCACGTGGTCGACATCGCGTCGCATCTTCTTCACCCGCCACCCAGCCCAGCCCCACAGTTGAGGCGTGCCGTAGTAGAAAACCGGGATGCCGTGCTTCTTTGCTCGGCGGGCGATGTGCCAGTTGAAGCCAGGATAATCAATCAGCACAACCGCGTCGGGCCGATGCTCAACGAAGTATTGCTCCGCTTGCCTGGCAAGCCCGATGAACTTGTGCAGATTCAGCAGCACACGCAAGAACCACATGATGGCCAGCTGCGTCAGGTCGGCGTGCAGCTGGGCGCCAGCCGCCGCCATGCGGGGGCCGCCATAGCCGACGAACTCCCAAGCCTCGCCACGAGCAGCAGCGTGAGCTTTGAGTTCGTTTATCAAGTTGGCGCCGTGCAGGTCGCCACTAGGCTCGCCAACAGAGAAGAAGATTTTCATAGGGCTCGCGTAGCAAACACATCGTCAGGGAGGGATCGCCACAAAGTGTTGAAAGCCTGGGGCTTGGAGACCTAGGCAAATCAGGCGGCGAGAAGTATTTCAGAAAGCCGAAGCGGCCGGAACAGCAATCGCCCGTGGCTTTGGATCCGCTAGCAACGAAAAAACGGGCGCTCAGCCCAATGGCGGAGCGCCCGTTTTGCAGCATCGTCGCGAGACTTTTACTCAGCAGAAAAGAAGTCGTAAGGAGGTGACTAGTCGGCAGCGGCGGAGCTCAGACCTCTTCTCCGTCGTCGCCCTCGTCGTCGAAGAGCAACTCTTCGCCGTCGTCACCTTCGTCATCGAAAGACAGCTCCTCGCTGTCGTCCTCGTCGTCGTCCGACAGCAATTCCCCGTCGCTGTCGTCGCCTTCGTCGTCAAACTTCAGGCACTCTTCGCCGTCGTCACCCTCTTCGTCGTCGAAGAAGAGTTTCTCGGAGTCGTCGTCGCCCTCATCGTCAAAACGCAGCTCTTCGCCGTCGTCACCTTCGTCATCGGCCAGGAGCTCTTCGCCGTCATCCCCTTCGTCATCGAAGAAGAGTTCTTCCGAGTCATCGTCGCCGTCGTCATCAAAACGCAGCTCTTCGCTGTCGCCTTCGTCGTCATCAGCGAGCAGTTCTTCGCCTTCGCCCTCTTCGTCATCGAGGCGAAGTTCGCTCGAACCGCCTTCTTCTTCATCGAGTGTCCAGCTGTAAGCCTGGGCAGCGGGGGCGATCGACAGGCCGAAGACAGCGAGCAGGGCGGCGATTAGAGATAGCTTTTTCATCGTAAGACTCCGTTCAAGGTTTTGTGACGTTGGCAGAGTTCCGTCCTGCCCGTCGGGAAAAGTTTTTACCGGCACAGTTACCGGCTACAGGTCGCAATAGGCTACAGGTCGCAATAGATGGTCACCGCAGCTGGTCGACCCCCCTTGCCGCGGCGAACGCTACAGTTGAGCGTGCCGAGGTTCGGACAGTCGGAACGTTTGGGCGATCGCGGCGAGGAGAAGGACGAACCCGCCGGCGAACACCGCGACGCTGCCAACTGCTCC
>JBCDCL010000098.1:0-8207 GCA_039182175.1 Planctomycetota bacterium | reverse complement strand
ACCATCGAGAATACGCGTGCTTCAGAATTCTGTCAAACACCAAGCTGGTGTGTTGGGGAGTCGCTTTGAGGAGCAATCGAGGCTGGATTTCTAGGGGTTGCGAGGAGATTCGCCGCCGATCTGGCCATGCATCTCACAGCGAACCACAGCCTCGCGAGAGGCGGGTTCTAGCGGTTGGGCAGAATGACATGCTTTGGCGATGCTGTGGTTAGACGCAGCGTCGCAGCAGGTTGTTCGCGCAGGCACTTGGCAGCGAGTCGTCTGCTTGGTCTCGGCGACGGTGCGGGGCGCCAGTCCTGCTAGCGTTGGCGGCGGGTTCGTAGGGGAATTTTGCCGGGTTAGGCAAAGTTAGCGGTCGAAGGTTCCGATTATTACGACTGTACCGGTTGAAGTGGTTGTACAGGCTCGTTGCGCAGAGCCAGCAAGTGACGCCGCTAAACCAACTGGGCTTCGCTCGACCAACTGGGCAGCCTCGCGTACCGAGGCGCCACCACTCGTAGGCGACTGATGGCTATGAAATACCGCCGCACGGACTCCTTTGCTTTGCTTGCCCTGGGCGTGCTGATTGCTGCAACGAGCAGTGGCTGCCAGTCCTTTAGCGTGGCGAGCCGCTCGCCCATTCCGGTGACGCCAGAGGGGCCACCCGCCAATAGTCCGGTGCCGCGCGAACTCGACATGGTGGCCATGCCTCGCTATCAGATCGAGCAACCCGACATTCTGCTAATCAACGCGGTAAAGATCGTTCCCAAGTCGCCGCACCGCATTGAACCATTCGATGGCTTGTTGATTCGCCTCGAAGGTGGTCTGCCTGATCAGCCGCTGGCGGATGCTTATTCTGTCGACCCCGAAGGCATGGTTGATCTCGGTCCGGTCTACGGCAAGGTGAAAGTCGTTGGTCTAACGATCGACGACGCCGAAGACGCCATCCGCGACGAGCTTGCCAAGGTGCTTCAAGATCCTGAGGTGAGCGTCTCGCTTGCGTTCTCCTCGGGCGCCCAGCAGATTGCGGGCGAGCACTTGGTGGGACCCGATGGCCGGGTAAATCTCGGCACCTACGGGTCGGTTTTTGTCACCGGCATGACGCTGGCCGAGGCCAAGCAGGCAATCGAAGAACGATTGAGCTACTACCTGGAAGACCCCGAGGTAGTGGTCGACGTTTTCGCCTACAACAGCAAAAAGTACTACGTCATTACCGAGGGTGGTGGCTTTGGCGACCAGATCACCGACCAGCCGATCACCGGCAACGAAACGGTGCTCGACGCCTTGTCGCGGATCGGCGGTATCAGCCAGATCTCTTCGACTAAGATCTTTATCGCTCGCCCCGCGCCCAACGGCGTCGGTTGCGAGCAAATCCTGCCGGTGGACTACGTGGCCATCACCCGTGGCGCCTCGACCGCGACCAACTACCAACTAATGGATGGTGACCGGTTGTTCATCTCGGTTGATCCGCTGACACGATTCGATTCGCTCGTCGGCAGCATTACCCAGCCGTTTGAACGTCTGTTTGGCTTCACCTCGCTCGCCACAGCGACCCTCAACCGGATCGAGCGGTTTGGCTTAGGCTCGTTGAACTAAATGGCGGTGGCGAAAGCCGCCAGACTACGCTTTCGAAAATTGAGTTGACTTGAAGACGCCCCACCGCAGACCGGCTTTGACGATCTGCCCTGAGGATGCAAACGCGATGAAACGATATTGCCCCGTTTGGCTACTTCTCGCCTTGTCGATGCTTGCCATGCCTGCCAGCGTGGTTTCCGAAGCGATCGCACAGACCTGTGCCGATTGCTCGGCTGCCTGCGGCGAGTGTGCTGGTTGTCAAAACGGATCAGGGTGCCAGGCAGCCGGGTACTCGTGCATCGATGGCCCGACTCCGGGCCCTTGCACGGCCGATGGATGTTGCCGAGCGAAGGTCACTACGTGGGGGAAGTATCGCAGTAACTGGCGGCGTTGGCCGGGCGACGTCGACGATCCGATTCCATCGCGCGACGACGGAATGGGCCGCGAGGATCTGCCTTCGGTCGTCGCTCCGATCGATCCACGGGTCGAAGACCTGCGAGCCCCACCAGCCAGTGACGCCGCGGAAGAAGAAGGTGAAGAAGGCTATTCCGACGACGAGGAGGATCGCCGCCCGAACGTGGGCGACTCGCTTCCGCCACTGCCGCCACCTCGCCCGCTGGGTGCGCCGCCAGCGGCGCCGGAGAGCAACGACCCACCGCCTGCACTACCGCCACTGCCGGGTTTCGAGCGTCCGCTTGGCGGCGGATCGTCGAGCCTGCCGCAACCTGTGCCACAGCAGAACGTTCGGCGGGCGAACTTCCACCATCAGGGCGATTTGCCGCCAGCCTTGCCAGCCGGTTTTGGTTTGGTGACCCCGGCTAGTGCTGAGATGAGCCCCGCGGCAGGCCACCAAGCGGCCCCGATCGGGACGAGCATGCCCGCGGTTGCCGGCCCCAATGGCCGCCGGCTTCCCGCCGTCCGCTAGGTCGCGGGTAGCGAGTGCTTGGCCTGCACGCGCCCAAGCCGATTTTATCGGTACTAGCAGTTGGTGACGCAGCCTGCAAGCCGCTGCGAGCATCGCCTAGGTGCAGGGCCGCAGTTGCTTGACCGCACCGCTAGCGGGGTCTAACGTTGTCGTAGGCAGGCCCGCCACTTTTTGTGGCATTCTCACACCCCTCGCCCGAGGGGTAAGCTGGCGACGACAGCCGTTCGACAGCAGTTCTGCCGGCGACTGTATCCCGCGGCCCAATAGAGAGATCCACGCGATGACTCGGTTTTTGCCCGTAATCCTAACAGCGGTCGCAATCACTGGAGTCGCCATCTTCAACGGCTTCACCACCAACCGGTGGAGTGGGGGCATCAACGCCAAGGCAGAAGCCTGCGCGGCCTATCTGGAATTCGTCCCCACCGAGGTCGGGCCATGGGTGGGCGAGCAGAATGACGACGTCGACGAACGTATCCGAGACGTCGCCGGTGTGGTCGGCGAGCCGATATCGCGTCGCTATCGGCATCGCGACACGGGCGAAGTGGTCGATCTATGGTTGATCGTCGGTCACTCGAGTCTGATCGTCCGCCACACGCCCAACATTTGCTACAAGACCGCCGGTTTCCGGCCCGAGGAAGAGGATCATCATTACAAGATACCGGTCGAAGGTGAGCAGCCAATGACCAGCTGGACGAACCTGTTCTATCGCCAGACTCCCGACGGACAGGCCATTCAGCTGCGTGTCTTTTGGATGTGGTACAAGCCACAGCCAGGGGCGCCCGTGCAGTGGGACGCACCGGGGCATGAGGTAAACGATGCCCGCGACGTGTACGCGGGCTCGAAGGCCTTGTTCAAGATGTATTTCACTACACCGGCTCGTTCACCCGACGAATTGCCAGACGAGAGCGCTGCAACCAAATTCGCCCAGGACTTCGTTCCGGAACTGAATGCCTTGTTGGCGAATGCCGCGGAAGGAAAAGCGCCGCCGACGGTTGCAGCTTCGGAAGACGCTGACGGCGCCGGTGAGGCGGCCGCAGACGCTGCTTGAAGCGTGTCGCCGTAGAGAAAAATACGAGCCAAAAAAAGGCCGCCAGAGTTCGGTGGCGGCCTTTTATCGTGCTTCAGTAATTTTAGGGCGAAGTCTAGAAGTCAGCGTCCGACGGCTGGGGAAGTTTGCGGTCTGGCACGCCGGTTGTTGGGTCGCCTTCGTACAGCTTCGACCGCTTGCGATTGGATGTCATCGATTGAGCGTAGACGAGCCGATTAATCGAGTCGGGCACGAAGACGATATGCCCATCAACGTAGGCGATATTCACGCCGCCTGGGTGGTTGCTTGATGGGTAGCCGTACACTTCTTCTTGGGAGAGTTCGATCATGCCGGCGGGCGGCAACTCGTTGTTGCTGCCGTTGATCCGCCGTAGATCTGAGTCGACCGTCACGTTGTTGTGCCAGACAAAGCCGAAGTTTTGCTTTTGGTCGACTACGTCAGATTCATCAAGCGCGGCCATTGCAGACGAGCCGTCGTACGCCCAATACACCGCATTTATGTTCTCGGAGATCATCATCGTGTTGCTGGTGCCATCGTTGGCTTGCACGTAATCGATCGAGGATGACAAGCTTTGATGGTTCTCACGCCCGTCGGCAACTGCCGCCGAGGGGAGAATGGCGACGTTCTTCGCGTTGTCGAAGAAAACGCCGTTCGCCAGATACTCTGTGTTAACAACGATGTCGCCAACGACGGTGCCCGTTTCGCCACGTGTTGAACAGTCCATCGCCTGACCGGCATTCACTACATACGACAGCCAAGGCGACCCCGGGCCCTCGGGAGCGTCGCTTGGGCACTCAAAAATTTCTATCTGAGGAGCATTGCCGGCGTCGTTCGGTATTTGATTCCAGTTGTTGACGTTGTAGTCCGCGCTGCCAGGCAGCACCTTAGACCATTGATCCCACAGCGGGGCTTGCTCCATATACGGGAAGAGCATCACGATCCAACTTGCGCGGCGGCCTTCGTCGTCGGCGCCATTCGGATTGCGAACTTCGTTGACGTACCCGGGTAGCTTGCGAAACGAGCCATCGTACTGGGTCATCGCCAGGTGCAACTGCTTGATGTTATTGCGGCACGTGTTGCCCCGGGCCGACTCGCGGGCCGACTGCACGGCTGGCAATAGCAGGGCGACTAGCGTGCCAATGATGGCGATCACCACCAGCAGTTCGACGAGCGTAAAACCACGGCTATTCGATCCGCGGTCGCTTGGCAGAATTTGGCGCCTCATTCTTCTCTCCCTGGGGGGAATGCATTCCGCCAGCGGCCCTTCAGGGCGACGCAAACCTGCAAAGACGCGGACCGGTTCCGGACGGCCATGCCTTGCTGGCGGCAGATGAGTAATCCGTAAGACGAATATGAAAGGGTAAATGGCGGACATACTGCGCCAGCCGAACCGCAGGGCAGCTCGCCAGAGCAGCACGTCACACCGCATTTTGTCCGAAAACGCCAAAAGTGTCCACCAAACAAGCCGCCGACTGGGCATCTTAGCCCAGCAAGGCGGCGATTTGGGCGCCCTTGTGCGGGTTGTTCTCCCTGTTATGCTCGCCGGCATGCGGCAAAAACATTGCATGGCCTCTTCTTGGGGCGGCAATGCCCGCTCGCAGACACTTACGGCCCCCAGGGCCCGCCGGGCAATGCCCGGAGAAATGAAAAGTCTATCGGAGAACTTGTAGAAGATGTCTATGCACATCGGTGAGGCCCTAGCAGGCGATGGCAACGAAATTGCTCATATCGACCTGCTAATCGGTACCAAAGATGGCCCCGTAGGAACTGCCTTCGCCAACGCCCTGTCGACCCAGAGCGAAGGCCATAACAACCTGTTGGCAGTGCTCACGCCCAACTTGGCGGTAAAGCCCGCGACGGTGATGATCACCAAAGTCACCATCAAGGGAATGAAGCAAGCCGTGCAGATGTTCGGCCCAGCCCAGGCGGCGGTCGCCAAGGCGATGGCGGACTCGGTTGTTGATGGCGTGATCCCCAAGGATCAAGCCGAAGGTTTAGTTTGCGTCTGCGGCGTCTTCATTCATCCTGAGGCCGAGGACGACAAGAAGATTTACGACTACAACTACGAGGCGACCAAAATGGCGATCTCCAACGCCATGACGGGCAAGCCGTCCGTCGACGAAATGATCGCCGGCAAAGATGAGGCCGCCCACCCGTTCCGGGGTTTCTGATCTTGGCCTCGTAAGCCACAGCAAGCCACGCGTCGCTTCTTGGCGGCGCGTGGTTTTTTCTTTTCGCAACCGATCTGCTTTTCCGGAGACGTCTCCGATGAAAAAAATCTTGCTCTGTTTGGATTCGGATCCGCAGCCCAGTGTGTTTGATTCAGTCGTAGCGATTGACGCCGGCGCCGACCAACTGTTCCGACATGGCGGGGTGACGGCGGCAGAGGTCGAAGGTCTGGTGCACGGGGCTATGTTCACCCGCGGGCCGGCAGACCTGAAGAACACGGCGGTCTTCATTGGCGGTTCGGATGTGGCGGCGGCAGAGGAGCTACTGGCGGCAACGCACGCCTGCTTCTTCGGGCCAATGCGGGTATCGGTGCTGCTCGACGCCAACGGGTCGAACACCACGGCGGCCGCGGCGGTGATCGCAGCCAGCCGGCACGTGGAACTTGGCCCCAAGACCACAGCCGCCGTCATTGGCACCGGTCCAGTTGGTCAGCGGGCGGCACTGATGCTGGCGGCAGAACGGGCTGTGGTGCGTATCGTGTCGCGGACCGTCGGCCGTGCCACGCAGCTATGCAGCGTGCTTGCGGAATCGGCCCCCGGGGGCAAGTTCGTGCCGCACGGCACAACAGAGCAGCCCGCAGGCGCAATGGTCGACGGCGTTCAGGTGGTGATCGCCGCAGGTCCCGCAGGCGTTGAGGTCCTGCCCGAAGCGATTTGCACGGCCAGTTCCTCGCTCCGCGTGGTGGTCGATCTCAACGCGGTGCCGCCGCTCGGTGTGGGCGGCATCGATGTTACTGACAAAGCCGTCGAGCGAGGCCAGCAGACGCACTACGGCGCCGTCGGCGTTGGCGGTACGAAGATGAAAATCCACAAAGCGGCCATCAAACGACTATTCGAATCCAACGACGCGGTGCTGGACGCCGCCGAGGTCTACGCGATTGGCAAATCGCTTGAGTAGTAGCTACAGCTTTGCATACCGCGGCGATTTGTCACGTTTCGTCGATGCCGGCCTTGTTTCCGAGGTGGTTAGAATGGTTCAATCAGGCGACCAACTTCTTAGGCTGTGCGTTTGGCTACTCGGCGGGCCTGCCTGTCGTAGAGCCCGAACGCCGGAGTGACACAATGAAATTGTACGAAAGCTTGGCGAGCGAGCATGTCACGGAGCTTGCCCTTCGCAAGCCGGTGCTGTGTACGGGCGATGTGACCGTCCGTGCAGCCATCCAACGCATGCAAGCCGCCAAATTAGGTTGCGCGATCATCGTTGACGCCGATCACCGGCCGATTGGGATTTTTACCGAGAGCATGCTGACGCAGTTGTTAGTAAACGATCCTGCGGCCGTCGATGGCCCCGTTTCGGCCCGCATGTCGGAACAGTGCCCGGTGGTTCACGAAACGAATTCAGTCTCTCGAGTGCTGCAAGCTCTCCAGCGAGAAAACACCCGGTTCTTAGCGGTGGTGAATCATGAAGGTCGCGTGACGGGACTCACGGGCCAAAAGGGACTGATGGAGTACGTCGCCGACCATTTTCCACAGCAAGTGCTGGTACAGCGCGTCGGAAGCCCGCCGCCTAAAGAACGCGAAGGAGCCTGATCATGCCCGACCGCACGAGAAATTTGTCGGAGTTCCAGGACCCGCTCGAAAACTACGAGCCGCCGACTTACGACGATCCGTTAGAACAGGCGCTCGCTGAAGAGACGGTGTCGGTAATCCAGTCGATTCCGTTCGCCAAAGTCACGCCAGCAACCCCGATCGGCGAGGCGGTAGAGATGCTTGCCAATCTGCACGGTTCGTGCCTGTTGGTCGAGGACGAAGGCCGGTTGGTGGGCGTTTTCACCGATCGCGATGTGCTTGACAAAGTGGCCCTCGGCTACGACGACGCCAAGACCCGGACCGTCAGCAGCGTCATGACGCATGATCCGGTGTATGTTTACGATACCGATTCGCTGGCGGCCGCGTTAACGGTGATGGCGGTTAGTGGTTTCCGCTATGTACCCGTGGTCGACCACGATGGAAAAATTCTAGGCATCGTTAGTCCGCAACGCGTCACGGGTTTCTTACGACGAGTCTTCGACGCGAACTAACGCCGCAGCGTTGTTCTCCAGTAGTCTAAAGCGGACACCGCACAAGTTCTGCTGCGCGTCCTAGGAAACATCGGACTGATGTCGACATCTTCGCAAAGCCGCCCCGCGGCGCCCGCTGGTCGCGACGACCAGGCGTTCCCCGAGCTAACCGACGACCAGCTTGAACGGATTCAAGCGTTCGGCCAGGTAGAATCGCTTGAAAAAGGGACCGAAGTCTTCTGGCGTGGGCAGCGGCAGGCGGATTTCTTCGTGCTGCTTGAAGGTTCGATTGAAGTATTCGACTACAACTGCGACGGCGAAACTCAGGTCTTCACAACGCACCGCGCTCGTCAGTTCACGGGCGAGATCGACTTGTTCAGCGACCGCAAAGTGCTGGTCGGCGGACGCACGGGCGAAGACAGCCGGGTGGTGCGGCTCAACCGTAGCCAGTT
>JBCDCL010000097.1:0-8221 GCA_039182175.1 Planctomycetota bacterium | reverse complement strand
TCGAGCCAGGTGAAACCTGCCAGGGCGAATTCGCCCATCGCGATCCAACTCAACACCGCAAGAAGAATGGACCTTGAACGTGAGACCATCATGAGACTGTTGTTGGTGAGGGTCTGATGAGGAGACCGCCCAATAGAATAGAGCCAAACTAATTGCCGCGGCAAGCAGATATCAAGGTTCCTGCGTCAACAGATCCGAAAAAGCCGCGGCCGGTATCGGGCTCGTCGGGCCGACTACGCCGCAACGACTAGCCGACTACGCCGCAACGTCTATTTGGCTAGTAGCTTTGCCTGGCCAACCCCGATCTGGTCTGCTGTCAACCGTTTACGACTTGCGGCTTGCTGCGGTACACTGTTGCCACGCCGAGGGTAGAGGTGGGCGGCCTCTGCCAGGCGTCAGAGCTCGAAAGGACATCCAGCCCAAAACCCCCTACAGAGACGCATGGCGACTTCGACTGTTGACCTGACCACCACCGCCATCAACACCATTCGCACGCTCAGCATGGATGGCGTGCAAGCGGCCAATAGCGGGCACCCAGGGACGCCGATGGCCCTGGCGCCGATCGCCCACAAGCTGTGGGCCGATGTCATGCAGTACGACCCGGCCGATCCGCTATGGCCGAATCGCGATCGCTACGTGCTGTCGTGCGGCCATGCGTCGATGCTGATCTACTCGATGATCCATCTGACGGGTGTTCAAAAGGTCGACGCCCAGGGCAAGGCGACCGGCGAGCCGTCGCTGACGATTGACGACCTGAAGAACTTCCGGCAGCTCGATAGCCTCACGCCTGGCCATCCCGAAGTAGGGCATACCTCGGGTGTCGAGACGACCACCGGGCCGCTCGGCCAAGGTTGTGCGAATTCGGTTGGCATGGCGATCGCCGAGCGTTGGCTCGCCGCCACGTACAACCAGCCGGGCTACGATCTGTTCGACTACAACGTTTACGTGCAGTGCAGCGATGGCGACCTGATGGAAGGCGTCAGCAACGAGGCGGCCTCGCTTGCCGGTCATTTGAAGCTCTCGAATCTCTGCTGGATCTACGACGACAACAATATCACCATCGAGGGCGAGACCGACCTTGCGTTTAGCGAAGACGTTGGCAAGCGGTTCGAAGGCCTTGGTTGGAACGTCTTGCGTGTCGACGACGCCAACGACCTAAAAGCGCTGCAGCAAGCGATCGATGAGTTTAAGGCGTGCGAAGACAAGCCGACACTAGTGATCGCCAAGAGCGTGATCGGCTACGGCTCGCCTAACAAGGCAGGCAAAGAAGA
This sequence comes from Planctomycetota bacterium, assembly GCA_039182175.1. Classification (GTDB taxonomy): domain Bacteria; phylum Planctomycetota; class Planctomycetia; order Pirellulales; family Lacipirellulaceae; genus JBCCQL01. The sequence continues at coordinate 6,950 of JBCDCL010000097.1, read as the reverse complement.
AGCCCACGGGGCGCCGCTGGGCGAAGATGAGATCCGCCTGACGAAAGAGACTTACGGCTGGCCGGCGGATGAGAAGTTCCTGGTGCCAGACGAAGTGCCGGCGCACTACCAAGAGACGCTAGGCGAGCGTGGCGCCGCGGCGTCGGCAGCGTGGAAGTCCATGTACGCCAAGTACAGCAAAGAGCACGCCGAGCATGCCGCCCAGTTGGATGCGTTGTTCGCTGGCAAGTTGCCCGACGGTTGGGATGCCGACCTGCCGGTACACGAAGCAAACGCCAAAGGCGATGCCACGCGTAATTCCGGCGGCAAAGCGTTAAATGCCGTGGCGAAGAACTTGCCCTGGCTGATCGGCGGATCGGCCGACTTGGCGCCGTCGAACAAGTCGGACATCAAGGGCGAAGCAAGTTTCCAGGCTGAGAACTACGCAGGCCGCAATCTGCACTTTGGCATTCGCGAACACGCCATGGCGGCCGCCGGCAATGGCATGGCGCTCGCAGGACTGCGGGCATATGTCGCCACGTTTTTCGTTTTCAGCGACTATTTGCGGCCCTCGATGCGGCTTAGCTCGATCATGCATTTGCCGCTGATCTACGTCTTTACGCACGACTCGATTGGCGTTGGCGAAGATGGCCCCACCCACCAACCGGTAGAGCACCTGGCCGCCTGTCGGGCGATTCCGGGACTCGTCGTCATTCGCCCCGGCGATGCCAACGAAGCAAGCGAGGCGTGGCGATCGGCGGTGACGGAAACCAAGCGTCCGACCGCCTTGGTGCTCACACGCCAGAACTTGCCGACGATGGACCGCGACGTCTTCGCCCCGGCTAGCCATGCTGCAAAGGGTGGCTACGTCGCCGCAGACGCTAAGTCGGGTGAGCCGGAAGTGATCCTCATGGCGTCGGGCAGCGAATTGGCAATCGCCGCCGAGGCGTACGAAACGCTCAAAGCGGATGGCGTTGCTGTGCGACTGGTGAGCATGCCATCGATGGAGCTGTTCGAAGACCAAGATCAAGCGTACCGCGACAGTGTGCTGCCGCCTTCGGTCACCAAACGTGTGGCCGTCGAAGCAGGCATTCGGCAGTGCTGGGATCGGTACCTCGGTTTCGGAGGCGAGTTCGTCGGGCTCGATACCTTTGGAGCCTCGGCTCCGTTCCAAGAAGTCTACGAGGCACGTGGCATCACTGCCGAGAATGTCGCCGCCAAGGCCAAGTCGCTGCTCGGCTAGCGCGGCTCGCAGGGCGGCGAAGAATTGCTGGGACCAACACGATGGCGATGGGGTTTCGTCGACAGCTTGGCATTTGCAGGCGCCGCGTCTTTGCCATTGCCCTGGCTACGCTGCTATCGATTGGCTCGGCTTCGTTAGCTGCTGAGGCATGGCGTCCGCTGGTGCCCGAAGATTGGCTCGCCGTGGCGGCGACGCCCGATTGGCAGGCAACCGAAGCGAAGCTGACGAAGCTGCTGGCGAAGTTCTCGTACAACTACGCCGGCGCCTCGGCCGCGCTGCTGCAACTGGCAGGCGTTGATCAGCTGGGCGTGGCGGACGGCGAAGTCGTGGTCGGCGTCGCCGGCTCGCCGAATGGACAGGCAGCCGGCCTTGTGCCCTTTGCCCTCTTGCCGGTTGATGACTTTACGACGCTTGTCGAATCGCTTGGCGGCGAAGTAACGGGCGATGTCGGCGTCGCAACGCTGCTCGGCTTTGATGTCTGTCTCGCCCCCGGCGGGGGTTGGGCTTTGGCGATGCCGCTGGAGCAGCTTGAACTTGCACAAACGATCGTCGAACGATCACGCCACCCGCCACGCGACGCCGACATTCCGGCGGCCGATCTAACCGTGGAACTGTCGCCCGCCGGGCTCGACTTCGCCATCGCACGCGCCGACGCGGTTGACTGGCGGTCGCGTAAACGCATTTTAAATCGCGGGCTTAACTGGCCGCCAAGTTTGACGCTCATCGACGCCGCCATCGCTCAAAATGGTCCGCTTCTGGCACGCTGGCGAGAGCGGTTCGATGGTTTGAAGGTCGGCTTCACGATTGGCGACGAAGATCGACTCGTCGCGGAAGTGGTTGGTCCGCTTCGCGAGCCGATCGCCAGCTTGCCGACAGGCGCCGCGAAGGGCGTGGATTTGCCCGCTCCTTCGCCGATGGCTCGCTTGACGGGGCGGGGCGATGGGCCGACGAGCGACTTGCTGGTCGATCTCTACTTGGCGTATGCCCGTGGCAGGCCGGACGAAGTAGATTCGCCCGGCTACCCACTTGAGCCGTACCAGCATTTCGTAGCGGCGACCCGAGCGGCGATGCAGCATGTGAAGCACTTTTCGCTGATCGCTCGCACCCAACCAACCGATCAAAGCCCGCTGCTCGCCAACCAGGCGATACTGCTTAAGCTTGACGATCGCTCCGCATTCGAAGCAGCCGCGGCGGAGGCGATCCTGCGATGGAATGCCGTGGTGGCCGGCGCCGATGCTCAGATGCAGATCGCTTTTGACACCAAGCGCTACGAACACCGCGGGCGGCCCCTGCTAGAATTCAGCGTCGATATGATCGATGCCATCAACGTCGGCGTGTCGCCCGAGATACGCACGCTCATGCAGCGATTGTTTGGCGAAGATTCTCGTTACGCTTGGCGACTGCTGCCCATCGGCGAATCGCACGCCCTGTTTGCCGACTTGCCGCTTGAAGACGCGATCGAGCTTTGCGATCAGCTCGAAGGCGTTGACGCCGCGGTTGCAGAGGAGCAGGCGCCCACGATTGATCGCTGGCAGGCCGAGGTTTATCTCGATCGCTTTCTGGCGTGGCAGTCTCAGGTGCTCGAGGTTACTCAGGGCCGGGTGCTGGGCGGCCGGCGGTCGCGGACGATGGCAAGTTCGCCACCCTTGCAAATCGATGCCACAGCCGACGCGAGCCAACTAAAGGTGCAAGCGACCCTCCAGCCGCAGACGCTGCAGGCGATGGCGGGCTACCTGAGTGGCGACGCAAGCGATCGCTAGCCGATTGGCGGCTCACTCGGCGGCGGCGAGCAGATCTTGGCCGTCGACCCATACGCCGGCAGCTGGCTGCTCGTCGGCAAGAATCGCTTCAAGCATTCCCGAAGGTCCGCCGCTCGCTTTGGCGGGCAGCGGGATGCTCATCAAATCGGCCGGCATGCCGGTCCGCATACAGCCCGCCACACGCTCAAGGCCCAACGCCTCGGCGCCCGACAATGTGCCCATTCGCAGCACCGCCTCGGGGCTGACCCCGCGGTGGTTTCTAGCGACGTGCCGCATTTCGCTCAGCAGCGACAGATCGGGATTCGACCCCAAACCATCGGTGCCCAAGCAGACCCGCACGCCCATCGACAATGCTTTGGCGAGTGGGTAGGGCGGATGCTCGAAATAGGCGTGCGTCCGCGGGCAGTAAACCAGCGCCATGGCGCCCGAGTGGCGGCCGATCATCGCTAGCGATGCGTCGTCCAGGTAGTTGCCATGCACCACCAAGGCTCGCGGTGCTTTGGTTAAGATTCGCAAGTAGTCCATCGGCGTGGCGCCGCGAGGTATCGCCCACGGATCCCACATGCCACGTTCTTCGAGCAATTCTTGGAACGGCCCATTACCGGCGCCAATGAGTTGCAGTTCGGCTTCGGACTCGGCCAAGTGCAACGCGACGGGGGCGCCACGTTCTACCGCCACGGAGACCAGCTCACGCACTAGCGCTGGTGACGCCGTGTAGGGTGCGTGCGGACTGACGCCAAGCGATGCCCGCGTAGCGCCGGCATCGGTCGCAAGACTGGTTAGTTCCGCCAAATTTTGTTCGACGCCCGACTTTGCCGACGCGGCACGCGCTTGCGAGTAGCCGATCGCTTCTTGCAGCAACACCAACCGCGGCGAATCATGACTGGCGAAATAGGCAGGCGAAACGACGCGGCAGATGTCCGCTACCGTGGTGACGCCCGCTTGGACGCTTTCAGCAAGCCCAGCCGTGATCGCCTTGCCGATGCGAGCGGCCGTTTGTCGCTGGCCGATGACCAATCGCACCCACTGGTGCAATTCCATTCCCGGCTTGCCGAGCGGCTGTTTGCGGCTGCTAAATTCGAGGTGGCAGTGGGCGTTGACTAAGCCCGGCAAGAGAGCGACTTCGCCCAAATCCTGTTCGGGAACGCCTGCGGGCACGCGGCGGCCGACTTCGACGATTCGGCCATTTTCCAACACCACCACGCCACCTTCGATCGGCGGGGCGGCCACGGGATAAACCACTCGGGCCCGCAATGCAAAGTAGGAGGGGCCTTGGGGCGGGGGCGAGGCGGGGGACAAAGCTCGGGTAACCTTCTGTCGATTCGGGGCCGCCTTGGCATCGCTGGTCGGCGGCGGCTATTCGGGGTTTGGCAACGGACGCCCTGCGTCGGCTGCCAGGGGATCGGCGTGCGTTTTGCCGTTTTCGGGGCCATCAGCAGGGACTGCGGCTGCGGCAGACCGAACCTCGATCCACTTCAGCAGTCCTCCACCGAGCACCAAACCGGCGATCGCAAGAAGGAAATGATAGCCGATGATCTCCCCGCCCGGCGCCCGGAATATCAGTCCGCCGGCCCCGATTTTCTCGAAATTGGCGCCAATCTGCTCCCCGTAGAACGCCGTCAGCACCGGCAAAGCGTTGTAAGTGGCGTGAAAAGCGATGCAGGGCCACAAACTACGGGTAATTACCGCCAGGTAACCGATCAGCATCCCCACCAGGGCCGCCGCCAAGGCCTGCTGAAAGACGGCATGCACCGCACCGAATGCCACGGCCGAAATCACAATCGCCCATCCGTTGGAACCGCTACGGCGAAGGCCGCTGAGCACGAATCCGCGGAAGGTCAATTCCTCGCAAATCGCTGGCAGCAAGGCGATTAGGGCGATGACCATCCAGGGAGACTCAGCAAGCTGAATGTCTGCACTTACCTTTTCTAGCTCCGCCATCACGGCGTCCGAGAGTGGGTAGAGCTGGCGAATCCATGCCGCTAGTTGCAGGCCGGCTGGGTGAACGGCGAGGGCTAAGGCCGCGGAAGCAGCAACCACACCCCACGATGCTGGCCGGCGGATGAGGAACGTTCGCCGCCGATTTCGCACCAACAGCCCGGCTAACACGAGGGCAGGAAGCAAAACGCTCGCCTGACTAACGACGACCCGGACCACGAAACCGGCAAAACCAGACAGCGACGCCAGCGACGTCGCCAGTAGCGTATTGACCACCGCAAACTGCAGCAGAAAGATCATCGACACGCAGACGACTGCCATGGCGATTGTCGGCGTCTCTGATTTTCGCCTTAGCAAGTTGCGTAGCCACAGCCGTAGGTCGAATCGGTCGTCGCCACGGAAGAGGACCGACTCCTGATTGAATTGCGAAACGGCCCAGCGGATCGCCAGCAGGCAGCAGCCGAAAGTGACGATCGTCACGGGAATGGCGTAGCGAACCGCTTCGAGCACGTCGCCGCTCATTAGCGATCGGAGCAGCAGTACCAAGCCCATTACCGGCGCCAACGAGTTGCCCAAGTTGAGCTCGATGCCGGGCGACAGAGGCATCAGCATCAGTGGCATCATGCACAAGAAGAGCGGCATGAAGTAATACTGGCCTTCTTTGGTGCTACGAGCGAACGATGCACAGGCAAAGCTCAACGCACTGAAGAGAGCCGCGATCGGCGGCAACGCCACCACCAGCCACAGCAGAGCCGACGCAGGCGGTAGTCCTAGGCCGCCGGCAGCGCCCAATGCTCCCGCGGCGCCAAGTTGTTTGGAAATAAACGAGCCGGTGGCGGCAATGCCAGCCAGGTTCAGTAGCGCCGTCGCCATGCTAAAGGTGATGACCGTGAGCAGCTTGCCCCATACCAAATCGCCACGCGATGCGGGGCTGACTAGCAGCGTTTCGAGCGTGCCACGTTCCTTTTCACCCGCACACAAGTCGACTGCCGGATAAAAGGCGCCGGTCAGCGCCCACACGAACACCACGAAGGGCAACAGCTTGGCCCAAAGCCCCGCTTGCTTGGCGGCTACGTTGGCGACGTCTTCGCTGGCAAGTTCAAACGGCTGCACCGCCCCTGCGGGCAGGCGGGCAGCGGCAAGATTACGCCCCACCACCTGCTCTCGCCAAATGTTCAACAGCCGCTCGACTTCAAAACCGGCCAACCGCGAGCTATCGCGTGTGGGATTCTTCTGAATGATCGCCTGCGGAATCGCCGGGAGCGCGGCAGCTTCCTCGCCATCACTACGGGCTTTGAGTTCGGTTTGCAGTTCGGCGAGCCGTTTGGCAAACCCCTCTGGCAGGAAGACCAAGACATCCAAATCGCCATTGGCCAGTCGGCGGCGGGCATTCTGGAATAGGCTCTTTTCAGTGACGTTGGTGTTTTCAGCCGTTGCTGGCGCCGCCTGCGTCTCGATCGCAAGCCGCTCTAGCTGATCCGGCCGGCCGAGTGCGGGGGCGAAGCGATCGCCCTCAATCAGCGGCGGCAAGCCTTCCACCCGGTCGAGTTGCTCGGCGCCCACAACCAGCACGCGGGCGGTATTCGACCGCATAAACTGCGCGAGCTGAAAAAACGTCATCCCCATCAGCGGATACATCAGCAGCGGCAGCACCGCCACCATGAACAGCGTACGCCGGTCCCGGAGCTGATCTCGCAGCTCGCGCGTCCAAACGGTGTGAATATTACGCCAGTTCATGGAAATAAGGCCGTTAGCTACTAGCTGTTGGCTGTTGGCTATTGGCTGTCATCTGTTGTCCGTCGTCTGACGACTGTGCTCGGCACCGCGAATTAGTTGGTAGAACAGTTCTTCGAGGTCTTGTTGCTGGTGCTGCTCACGGAGTTCATCGAGGCCACCGCGGGTAAGGACGCGGCCGCGATGCAGCACCACCAGGCGGTCGCACAGTCGCTCTGCTTCTCGCATGATGTGCGTCGAGAAGATCAAGCATTTGCCCGTGTCGCGTAAATGGGCCACCGTGTCAAGCAACGTGC
>JBCDCL010000096.1:0-8254 GCA_039182175.1 Planctomycetota bacterium | reverse complement strand
GTTTCGTATGTGTCACAAACACCTTGGATGGAGGTAGCAAAAAAGACTGCTGCTGAGACGCTTGCAGGTCGCACGCTTTGCTTGCCAGCGGTTTGGTCGACTGCCAAGACTTCTGCGATGGGGACGCACTTGGTCACAGGTCGGCAACTTCGCCACCCTTACAGGTTTTTACTATAAGGGCCGGCCGGACTCGGTCAATCACGCGTGGGGAGGAACGCGAAGAAAAGCTATCGCGGCCGTCGGACGTCGTGCAAGGCGTTTCGCTATGCGCGGAGCGACCGGTCGCCGCCGATGCGAGAACGATTTGGACGTTTCTACTCGATCGGTCCTTGCTTTATTACCGCGACCAGTGGGTCTTTTCCTCGTCGGGCTCCTCGTCGGTATCGAGGGCGGCAAGGTGTTCGCGTTTGAACCATAGGCCAGAGGCGTAGCGGACCGGCGCCAACAGGACGACAAAGAGCGGGAAGAGGATCGCAATCCGCGAGTCGTCCGCCGTCTTGATCATCCATAGCATCGCTAGGCAAGCGAGCTGGATGCCCGTGAAAAGATGAATCGTCTTGATCGGCGCCCGGCGGATGTAGTGTGTCACGGGGTAGAGATCGGGATCTTTCAGCCAGAGGCCCATCCGCTCGAAGAATTGGTTGCCGGCGATCGAGACCACGCCCATGAACAGAAACAAGCCGTACAGCACGGCCATCGGCACAATTTCCAGTAGAGGAAGCAGTAGCAGCGAGGCGCCGATAAGCAAGTGAATCGCCAGATTCGTGACGCGATTTTCGCGAACATGGCAAATCTTCGAACTCGTTTCGCCGCCGGGGCCGACAACTTCTTCGACCGTCGCCAAGCTGCGGACATGGTTGAGTGACCGAACTGTTGCCGCCACCAGCCAGGGGAGCCCCAGCATAGAGCAGAAGCCGACCAGCAGGCCGACGACGGCCAAGTCGAGATGGTAACCAGGGCCTTTCTGCAGTTTGTGGTCAGGGCTGTTGACCAGCCGCGAAGTAATGTTTTGATCGAGATAGATCAGGATCGTCACCAAAACCGCCGGCCCGGCGGCGGCGAATTTGACCCACGTGGGCGCCGACCCCATGTCGACTAGCCACCCGCGACCGGTCGACGTGCCAAACTCCTCGGGCACAGGCAAGCGGTCGATTGGCACTTGGCTCATTCCCATTGCGACCGCAACCATGGCCACCATAGCGATCGTCGGGCCAAAGTCGGCCAGGAACTCACGCATCCATGGCAAGAGAAAACTGCTTCGCCTTATCTGGGACAGACTCATCGCGATGTAGAATGTCCCCAATGCCAGGAGCAGTGCAAACAGGGCCGCCTCGTAGTTGGCGCCATTCTCCGGGCCGCCGAACGGCGTCCAAAGTTGGCGGCCCGCTTCGTAGATGAAAATGATTGAGATGAGGGCGGAGAAGATCTCGTCAGTAAATCGCGTGAAGTAGCGAATCCAGCGGCTCGCGTCGGTCACGGCAAGCAGCACGGTGAACAGGGCGCTCCACAGTCCTACCCAGGCGTAGGCTGGCAAGAAGTCGATGCCTTGGTCTTTGCAAAGCTGATGCAGGAGTATGGTGAAGATGAGCAGCGGACCTGTGCTGCCGAGAATGATCAGCGGCTGTCCCGCCGCCAGGGAATACACCACGCCGCATATTGCAGTGGCGACGATCATCTCGACCGGACCGATGACGCCACCGGTCCCTTTGGCCATCACTCCGCCAAAAATGATTGCCGGCGCAATGCAAGCGAAAAACAGAAACACGACGGTCGCCAAACACTTCGGATGCACCCCGTCGCGGAAGTCGCTGGTGTAACTCTGTGCTCGGCGAGAGATATCGGCGCGAATGCCGCTCAAAAATCCCTGACTAACGCCCAGCCCTTCTGGCGTCGAGTCTGGCTGTTCGATTTGCTTAGCAGGCTTGGGAGCCGTTCGCATGGCGAAGCGATCGAGCGCTTCGGTCAGGTCGTCGCCAGAGCGGGCTTGCCGCGCGTCGTAGCGAAACTCATCGTCCGCCATCAGCCGCGCAATGCTGGCCAAGATGTCTAGATGCTGTGGGGCGGCGTTCGCGGGGCCTAACAGAAAAAAGACGAATCGCGTTGGGATGCCATCGGGCGCGCCCAAGTTAAGTGGATGTCGGAGACGAACAAAGACAACCGTCGGCTCGTTCACCGCATCGAGATACGCGTGGGGCACCGCCACCGCGTGACCGATGGCGGTTGACGCCTTGGTCTCTCTTTCTGCAAGAGCAGCTTCGACCTGTTCGGCGGTGCCCGGCTTGAGCGCCCCACTGGCAGCCAGGCGTGTCGTGGCTTCGCGAAAGATCGAAGCCAAACTATGGGCTTCGAGATCAAGGATCACCGCGTCGTTGGCGAACGTGTTACGGAGCAGTTGCACGGCGTGTCACTTCGAGAGAGCAGGGCAGATCGCAGCAGGTGGCGACCAGTATAGTCACCCAGCGTCGGTGTCGGCGATCCAACACCGTCGAGCGAAGCGAATCTTAACCACACTTCACGTGTGCGCGCCGTAGGTACCGCTACGCCCGCACATAGCGATAGAAGTGAAACTCGGGATGGTCCTGCTCCTCGGCAATCTGCCAGTCTGCTTGGTCGAACTCGGGGAAGTGGGTATCCCCGTGGTAGGCGCCCTTGATGACCGACAGATACATCGCTTCCGCCTTCGGTAAAGCCTGTTCGTAGACGTTGGCGCCGCCTCCGCAGAAGACCGTCTTGCCATGGCTCTCCGCGAGCGAGATGGCTTGGTCCAGACTATCGGCGATTTCCATGGTGCAGCCGTCGGCGATTTCGACATCCACTTCGCCAGAGCGAGTCAGCACCACCGCGTGGTCAGTCGTCAGGTCGGGGCCGAAGATCTCGATTGACTTGCGGCCCATGATGATGGTCTGCCCCGCGGTGAAGTCGAGGTACTGCTGGTACTCGGCGGGGATGTCCCACGGCATGCCGTCCCCGGAGCCAATCACGCGGTTTTTGGTCATGGCAGAGATGATGATCATCGTTGGCGGCCTCGGCGGCGGTGATGTTGGCAGGCATGACGGGCGAGCGGCCAGCTGCTGCCAGATTGGCAGATGCCGCTCTGGCAGATTCTAGCCAGTCGCGGTCGGGCGACGAATTCTTGGGAAAAACCGGCCGATACCGGCAGATTTGCTGGTTGGCATAGGGATTGCTTTCTTCGGGGCAAAACAACCGTTTCCCTGCCAAATCTGCGCCCCGAGCCGGTCGTCGGTCAATTGTCGCCGGTCGATCAGGGTGCTCGACATATCGAGGCTCGCAGGCAATCGGCCCGCCCGAGCCTCACCAAAATCCCCACAAAGGAGATACCACCGTGGCAAAACAGATGGTTTTCGAGGATGACGCCCGCCGGCCGCTCGCTGCAGGCGTCGCCAAGCTCGCCAAGGCAGTCCGCAGCACACTCGGCCCCCGCGGCCGCAACGCGGTTCTGGACAAGGGCTGGGGTTCTCCCAAGGTGACCAAGGACGGCGTCACCGTGGCCGAAGACATCGAGCTCGATGATCCCTACGAAAACCTAGGCGCCCAGCTCGTCAAGGAAGCCGCCAGCAAGACCAACGACGTCGCTGGCGACGGCACCACCACCGCCACGGTGCTGGCCGATGGCATCTTCCGCGAAGGCTTGAAGATGATTGCTGCCGGCGCCGACGCCATGGCCCTCGGCCGTGGCATTGCTAAGGCGGTCGAAGCGGTGAGCGAATCGATCCTCAGGGCTGCTGAGCCGATTGAGGTAAAGAACAAGAAAAGCCTGCAGCAGATCGCCACAATCGCTGGCAACAACGACCCGACGATCGGTTCGGTCCTCGCCGACGCCTTCCAAAAGGTGGGCAAGGATGGCGTCATCACCGTCGACGAAGGTCGCGGCGCCGAGACTACCGTCGAAGTGGTCGAAGGCATGCAGTTCGACCGTGGCTACCTTTCGCCCCACTTCGTCACCAACGAAGACGACATGGAAGCCGAGCTAGAGAACTGCTTGGTGTTAGTTTACGAAGAGAAGATATCGAGTGCCAAGCTGCTGGTTCCTGTGCTAGAAGCCGTCTCCAAGGCAGGCAAGCCACTGTTGATCATCGCCGAGGACGTCGATGGCGAAGCTCTGGCGACGCTGGTCGTCAACAAGATGCGTGGGATCGTCAACGTGTGTGCCGTGAAGGCGCCCGGCTACGGCGATCGTCGCAAGGCGATGCTCGGCGACATTGCCACGCTGACGGGCGCCAACGCCATCTTCAAGGACCTTGGTATTAAGCTCGACGCCGTTCAGCTTTCCGACCTTGGTTCAGTGAAGAAGATTGTCATCTCGAGCGACAACACCACCATTGTTGGCGGCGCTGGCAAGAAGGACGCCATCAACGGCCGGGCCGAACAGATTCGGGCTGAGATCGAATCGACCGACTCGGACTACGACCGCGAAAAGCTGCAAGAACGCTTGGCGAAGCTCGCAGGCGGTGTCGCCCAGATCAAAGTGGGCGCTCCCACCGAGAGCGAAATGAAAGAACGCAAGGCGTTGTTCGACGACGCCCGCGAAGCAACTCACGCCGCCCTGGAAGAAGGCATTGTCCCGGGTGGCGGCGTCACGCTACTGCGGAGCGAGAAGGCGATCGACAAGCTTAAGCTAGAAGGCGACGAAGAACTTGGCGCCCAGATCGTCAAGAATGTGCTCGCCCATCCCTTGACCTACATTGCCGAAAACGCCGGCGTCGACGGCGCCGTGGTCGTCAACCGCGTGCGTGGCCTCAAGGGTAAGACCGAAGGCTACAACGCTGACAAGGACGAGTACACCGATCTGGTATCGGCCGGCGTGATTGACCCTGCGAAGGTCGTTCGCACCTCGCTGCAGAATGCAGCGAGCGTGGCTTCTCTCTTGCTTACCACCGACTCGTTGGTGGCCGACATCCCCGTCGAGGAAGAAGCCGGCGGCGGCCACGATCACCATGACCACGGTATGGGTGGCATGGGCGGTATGGGCGGCGGCATGCCCGGTATGGGTGGCATGGGCGGCATGGGCGGCATGCCCGGCATGATGTAAGCGGCTTTGCCGCGGCTGTTGGCTGTCAGCTATTGGCTGTTGGCCATCAGCGAGTCGCAAAAACGATTCAAATTCAGTAATTGCTGACAGCCGACAGCTGATAGCTGACAGCTCCAAACACAATAGTTTCAACGGAGATCAAAACAATGGCGAAACCAAAACTGCGTCCGCTAGACGACCGCGTTGTTGTTCAGCCTTTGGCTGCTGAAGAAGTTACCGCTGGTGGCATCGTGCTGCCGGATGCTGCTCAAGAAAAGCCGCAGCGTGGCAAGGTGGTTGCTGTTGGCGAAGGCAAGCTGCTGGACAGCGGCAACCGTGGCGAGCTGTCCGTCAAGATTGGCGACGAAGTCATCTACGGCAAGTACGGCGGCTCGGAAGTCGAAGTCGACGGCGACGAATACAAGATCCTTCGCGAGAGTGACATCCTCGCCAAGGTGGCGGGCTGAGCTATCTCGTAGCCCCCAGCCCTCGCCCCAACCTCTAACTGCGAAGGAGTTTTTCCGTGGCAAAACAACTAATGTTCGACGACGCGGCCCGTGCCAAGATGCTGGCCGGCGTCGACAAGCTGGCCGACGCCGTGGCCGTCACGATGGGCCCAACCGGTCGCAATGTGATTATTAACAAGTCGTTCGGCGGCCCGTCGGTCACTAAGGACGGCGTGACCGTATCGAAGGAAGTCGAACTCGAAGACCCCTTCGAGAACATGGGCGCTAAGCTCGTGCATGAAGTGGCCGACAAGACCTCGTCCCTCGCTGGCGATGGCACCACGACAGCTACCGTGCTGGCTCGCGCGATCTTGCGAGAGGGCCTGCGTAACATCGTCGCCGGTAGCAACCCGACTGCGGTGCGGCGTGGCATCGAAAAGGCCGTCGCCGCGGCTGTCGAATTCCTCGACGAGAAGGCCAAGCCGGTCAAGTCGAAGGAAGAGATCGCTCAGGTCGGCGCCATCAGCGCAAACAACGACCGCGTGATTGGCGACTTGCTTGCCGACGCGATGGAGAAGGTTGGCAAAGACGGCGTCATCACCGTCGAAGAGGGCAAGACGACCGACACGACGCTCGAGTTTGTCGAGGGTATGCAGTTCGACAAGGGCTACCTGTCGCCCTACTTCGTCAACGAGACGGCCAGCATGGAGTGCGTTCTAGAGAACGCCTACATCCTGATCCACGAGAAGAAGATCTCGAATCTTCGCGAACTGCTGCCGGTGCTCGAAGCGGTTAGCCAAAAGGGCCAACCCCTGTTGATCATCGCCGAGGATGTCGAAGGCGAAGCCCTCGCCGCCCTGGTGGTCAACAAGCTGCGTGGCGTGCTAAACGTCGCTGCGGTGAAGGCTCCCGGCTTTGGCGATCGCCGCAAGGCGATGCTCGGCGACATCGCCACGCTCACCGGCGGGACGCTCATCAGCGAAGACCTCGGCATCAAGCTAGAGAAGGTCACGCTGGAGCACCTCGGCCGGGCGAAGAAGATCGCCGCCACGAAGGACAACACCACAATTGTTCAAGGAGCCGGTCAGGCCGCCGATGTCACCAAGCGGATCGACCAGATTCGTCGCAGCATCGAAACGACCACCAGCGACTACGATCGCGAGAAGTTGCAAGAGCGGCTCGCAAAGCTAACCGGTGGCGTGGCGATTGTTTCGGTTGGCGCCTCGAGCGAAGCCGACATGAAGCAAAAGAAGGCCCGCGTCGAAGATGCCCTGCACGCCACGCGTGCCGCCGTCGAGGAAGGCATCCTGCCTGGTGGCGGGGTCGCATTGCTCCGCTGCCGCGAAGCGATCGAGGCATCTCGCTCGTCCGCCAAAGGCGACGAGAAGATCGGCGTCGACATCATCCTCGGCGTTCTGGATGCCCCGCTCAAGCAGATTGCCGACAACGGCGGCTTGGCTGGTAGCGTGGTCGCCGACGAGGTTTCGCAGAAGCCTTTCAATCACGGCTACGACGCCAACGCCGGCGAGTATGGCGACATGCTCAAGGCGGGCGTTATCGATCCGGCGAAGGTGGTGAAGACGGCCCTTTCAAACGCCGCCAGCATCGCCGGCCTGCTACTAACGACCGAGGCGCTCGTCACCAACTTCGACTCGAAGGATGACGACAAGAAGGCGGTCGTCGGCAGCGTCCGCTGATCGGCAAAGCTCATTTGACTAGACTCTGCCGGGCCATTCGTCACATCGGCGAATGGCCCGGTCTGTTAGTTCGCGGTAGGAGCCGTCTCTGACGGCGACTGGTATTCGGTAGACGATCGCCGTCGGAGACGGCTCCTACACAAAGTGTTGCTCGCTATGCCCACTCAGCGTGACTACTACGAAATCCTCGGCGTCGAGCGCACGGCCTCTGAGGCAGAGATTGCGTCGGCGTATCGGAAGATGGCGATCTTGCATCACCCGGACAAAAATCCGGGCGATGAGGGCGCCATCGAGCTATTCAAGCAAGCTGCCGAAGCGTTTGAGGTGCTCAACGATCCGGAAAAACGAGCACGCTACGATCGCTACGGTCACGCAGGTGTAAATGGCCAGGGCCACGCCGGCGGTGGCTTCGAGGACGTTGGCGACATCTTCTCTGCGTTCGGTGATATTTTTGGCGACCTCTTCGGCGGCGGTGGCGGGCGAGGGCGTGCGCGGGCTGGCCGCGACGTGCGGTGCGATGTGACACTCACCTTGCACGAGGCGGCGGAAGGCGTCGACAAGACCGTCGAATTTCAGCGTCATGAACCGTGCGACGATTGCGATGGCTCGGGCGCCGCACCGGGCAGCGTCCGCGAGGCTTGCAGCTATTGCGGCGGGCATGGCCGGGTGATCCAGTCGGCCGGCATTGTGCGGATGCAAACCACCTGCCCCGCGTGCCACGGCGAAGGATCGACCGTCGCTAAACCGTGCAAAGGTTGCCGCGGCTCGGGCCGGAAGCTGAAAAAGGTTGTTACCGAAGTTCAGATTCCCGCCGGTGTCGACGATGGCATGCTGGTCCGCATCACCGGCGAGGGCGAAGCCAGCCCCACGGGCGGTCCGCGGGGCGACTGCTACTGTTTCATCTCGATTCTGCCCCACCCGCTGTTTGAGCGGGAAGGCCAGCACTTGGTCTGCCGGGTGCCCATCACGTACGCTCAGGCGGCGCTTGGCGCCGAGTTAGAGGTCCCCACACTCGAAGGCCGGGGTACGGTGACGCTCGAGCCGGGCACCCAATCGGGCGACGTCTTCCGCGTCTCCGGCGG
>JBCDCL010000095.1:0-8265 GCA_039182175.1 Planctomycetota bacterium | reverse complement strand
CTACGACATGGCAGGCCCCTGGTCGCGGACCGCCGGTCATCATGCCCCGCTACGGCCTTCGCCATTGGATCCGCAGCGTAGTTGGCGAAGCGTAGCCGCGGCGATGGCGTATTGGAGCGAAGACCGTGGCGTGCCGCGAGAGAAGCTCGTCGTTGGCATTCCCTTCTACGGCCGGGCCTACCCGGTTGATGAGCCGTTTGCGGAACTCGATCCGGCCAAACGCAAACAGCATGGCACGCTGACGTTTACGCAGGTTCGTAGCCTCGTCGGCAAAGGTTGGCCGGCAGAGTGGGATGCCGCCAGTCAGTCGCCCTGGCTCAGCCCGCCCGATGGCAAGCGATTGCTGATTGCCTACGACGATCGCAACTCGGTCGACAAAAAAGCAAAGTGGGCACAGAAGCAAGGCTACCGCGGCCTGTTCTATTGGGCGCTTCACCAAGACCGCATGAGCGATGGCACGCACTGGTTGCTGCGCGCTGCGAACCGGGCTTGGCCGGTGGAGCGGGCAGTAGCCAGTAGCCAGTAGGCAGTGGGCAGTGAGATAAGTCTATACGCCGAGCGATTTGGCGGTGGCGTGCCAGAGCAACTGGCCAGCTTTGACTTTGGCTTCCGCAGCGAACTCGATCGCCGCGACCGACCCTTTCTTGAAGACGAACGTTGCATTTGGCTCGGTGACTAATGACTCTGTCATCCACTCGACGTCGGGGTTGTGGCCTACCCAGCAGACTGCCTCGCTCGCTTGCGACGCCGTCCATTCGAGCAACGCCTCCAGATCGGCGCCCGGCTGGAGTGCCGGAAGCTCTTCCACCTGATAATCGCCCGGCAGTTCGTCAGCGATGATCTGGGCCGTTTGTTGGCAACGCACGTAAGGGCTGCTGGCAATCCGCTCGGGGGCAAACCCTTGCTCAGCGAGTCGCTGCACCACTTGCCGGTAACGGACGATGCCGTCGGGCGTCAGTTCGCGAAGCGAGTCATCAGGCCAACCCGGATCGCCAAAGTGACCGGCCCAAGCGTGGCGAGCGATGAAGAGGAGCATGGCAGCTTGGGGTTTGGGGGTTTGGGGTGGGGACATCTGCGGGCAGCTGACTAGCGGCACCGCCACAATATGTGGTCGTCGATGCCGAGCGACTTTTGCTTGTCGGCGATCTCTGCCTTGAATCGTTTGGCGTCGACGGGGTAGCCAGCGGTCGGTTTCAGGTCGGGCAGATGCCTTCGCCAAAATTGATTGAGCGCCTGCATCGACAACTCGCGGAGGTACTTGGCGGTCATCGACGCGAGTGCCGCCGGCAGGAACGCCTCGCCGCCGGTTAGAAACGCCACCTCCGCTCGCCGATCGGCCGGCCCCCAAGCATACCGGCTTTCGGCCCGCGATTCGATCTTTGTCTCAATCCAATGCTCTGGAAAGTGATGCTGCAGCAGCGGCCCGTACCGATTTCGCCCGCCATGTTTGTCGAGCGTCACGCAGACGGGTTCGTCGCCAATCTGGTCGGTCACTTCGCGGAGCAACCCAAGCGTCACGTGCGACAGGGCGGCGCCCTTGGTGTCGTAGCGTTGGACAAGCGTGTTGAACTCCGCAGGAAATACCAGTCGAGCCCGCACCATCGGCGGAGCAATCCCGTTAGTGTCGCAGGCCATCTGCAACTGCTTCGCCACGCCGGCAAGCTCATCGGCAGCGACATCTAGCGGCAACTTTGGCTCGAACGCCGCGTGCCAAGGCAATTCGCTTCGCCGGTTATCAGGGTCGGCATGAATCGAGGCTAGCAACGCAGGCCAGGCAAAATTTTGTTCGACCGCTGCCCAGAAGCCACGTTCTAGCAGCCGCAGTCCGCCGCCCGGCTTGTATAGCCGCTTGGAATCGGCAATGGCGATTCGCTCGTCCCGCGGCTCGCGTGCAACGGCATCGCCAAGCTGCTCGTAGAGATCGACGTCCCGACAGGCGCCTGCTTCGATCCGCCACGCCGTAGCCGCCACCACCAGCGGCCCAAGATTCGGACCGTACCCCGCTTCATCAACACCAACCAGCCAAGCCATGCGGAGAATTGTAGGGGAGCGTTTAGCTATTAGCTATTAGCTATTAGCTGTTGGCTGTTGGCTGCTGGATTCAACCTTTCGCTAATAGCCAAGAGCTAACAGCTGTTAGCCAACACTATCAAACGCAGCCAGCCGGGCGATGCTTCGATGCACCACCCGGCTGGCCTCCACGGGGCAACAGGCAAATCTTTGTCTTCGCTTCTATCCTCCTTCCGGTTTAGCGTTTCTCAGCGGCTCGCGACCAACCGCCCGGCGCCATTGCCGGCGGCCGGCCAGTTCTCTGCTTCGTACTTCAAGCCAACCAGCAGCTTCTGGCAGGCGAGGTACTCGTCCCAATCGATCTGCATCGCCTTGCGATTACGCCACAGGTGGTTGCGGGCAAGTTCAATCTGATCAACGATCGGATCGCGATAGAGTCGATCGTACTGGGCGCCTTCGATCGCGAGTTCGGCGAACAGTGCATTGATGTCGCCGGTGAGTTCGCCAAACTCGCCACACTCCATCATCGCGGGCCAAGCGATCTCGCCGGTCACTCGGTTGAGCGTATGCGAAGGCAACCGGTAGGCGGCATACAGCACGGTCTGTTCGCGTTGCTGGCGGCGAGCAAATGCCAGCTGCTCTTGTTCCCACTTGCGATGCCGCTCTGCCTCGCGGGCTTCGTCGAGCAATCGCCGGCGGGTGAGATGCGTTTCGGTATTGATCACTCGCAATTGCAATTCGCGAGCCTCGGCTTCGGCAATCAAGATGCGTGCTTGGGCGTAGCTCAGCATGCCATCGGCATGG
Organism: Planctomycetota bacterium; assembly: GCA_039182175.1. Taxonomy (GTDB): domain Bacteria; phylum Planctomycetota; class Planctomycetia; order Pirellulales; family Lacipirellulaceae; genus JBCCQL01. The sequence goes on along the minus strand of JBCDCL010000095.1, from coordinate 5,451 downwards.
GCCTTCATGATGCCAGCAATCGCCCGACCAACGCCTTCGTAAGTTGTCGACGCATGGCGGATGCGTGAGTTCGGCGGCGTCGGGGCGTAGCTTGGTGTGGTGTAGGAACTCGACGGATGGTACCCGTTGAATTCGCTCGCTTCGGTGAATGCCCCGCGTTGAGCGTTGGCTACGCTGGTTAGGGCGCCCGCGGCTAGCACGGCAGCGATCAATCCGGCGAGGGTGGGGAGAGTACGCATGATGAAGTTCCTCCGAACGACTTGTTTGCCTGCGGCGACCGTTTGCCGCCCACAAACTCAAACGACTTGCTGAGGATTTGTTACAGCCGCCGGCGTGAGCATGACCGCCGGCGACTCACAGAACAAAGCGAAAAGCCTTCGCTGGCGGGGCAACGGAATCGACGGGAATATCTTAGATCGTCGCAAGTCGTTCGCTGGCAGGCACTTGCTGGCTGGTTTCTCGCTTCATTCGTGGCGCCCATGCAGGTAGACTGAGGCCGGCGCCCTGGGTGTTTTTTCTCTGCCAGCACTGTGCAAGCGATGCCTGCTCCCGACTCCGGCATGACCGTACTGCTAATGCAAGCCAGTCGTGGCGACGAAAATGCGCGGTCGCGGCTGTTTAACATCGTGCAAGATCAACTCCGGGCGATGGCGACCAACAAGCTGCGGGGCGAGCAAGCGGGCGTCACGATTCAAGCCACGATGTTGGTGCATGACGCCTACTTGCAGTTGATTGGCGCCGACCAGCCAATCGACTGGAGCGATCGTAAGCACTTTTACGTTTTGGCCGCCAAAGCGATGCGGCGGATTTTGGTCGACCATGCACGCGGGCGCCGCGCGGCCAAACGGGGCGGGCCCCAGCGTCGCCGCGCCGCAGTCGAGCCCGGCATGCTTGCCGACCGCGTGACCGCCGATCGCGCTACCACCGACAACGTGCTGGCGCTGCACGACGCGCTCAAACGATTGGCTGAGCTAGATTCTCGCCAAGCCGACATTGTCGAACTGCGACACTTCGGTGGCTACAGCGTCGCCGAGACGGCCGACCTGCTCAACGTTTCCGAGCGGACCGTGAAGAGCGACTTCGCGGCAGCCAAAGCATGGCTCTTCCGCGAGTTGTCCCAGGCTTAAGCAATGGCAAACGTCGATTGGACCCGCGTAAAGGCCTGCTTTGCCGAGGCAATGGAACTTGAGGGCGGGGCTCGCACCACGTTCCTCAAGCAGTTGCACGGTGAAGACGAGCAACTTGCACGAGAAGTCGAGACGCTGCTCGCTGCTCATCAATCGGCCGAAGGCGCCGGGTTTCTCGATGGCTTGCTAGGCAAAGGCTTGGGCGCCGAAGAATCGCTTGCCGAGCTCAATCCACCCTCGCCGGCTGACGCTGCAGGCGATCCGATAAACGAAGAGACGTTGATCGACCCCCGGCATCAGCAGCCGGCGTCCCATGCGTCGGATCATTCGACGGTTGCGTACGACCCTGCCAGCACCAAACCGGATGGCGAAGAGGGTGTGCCCGATGTCACGCTGCAGGCGACCGACATCACGCCGCCGCCAAGCGATCCGACGCTCGGCCCGCCAACCTCCCGGAAAACGCAGTCTGGCGACGCACCAAAGTTCATCACCGACGATTACGAAGTGCTCGACGAGCTGGGCGCCGGCGGCATGGGGATGGTCTACCGCGCCTACCAGCACAGCCTGCGACGACATGTCGCACTGAAGATCATTCCCACGCGGCTACTGCGTTCGTCGGAGCAAGTCGCGCGGTTCTACCTCGAAGCCGAAGCAGCGGCAGGGCTCGATCACCCGGGCATTGTCCCCGTGCAGGACGTTGGCGAGCACGACGGCGTGCATTATTACGCCATGGCGTTGGTCGAAGGAGGCAGCTTGGCGGACTACGTCGGCCGCGGCGATCGGCTGCCGGTCCGCCGCGCGGCCGAAGTGATGCAACACGTTTGCCGAGCGGTGCAGTATGCCCACGACCACGCGGTGATCCATCGCGACATCAAGCCAGCGAACATCATGCTCGACAAGTCGGGTCAGCCACGCCTGTGCGACTTCGGCTTGGCAAAGATCACCGACGAAGACGATGGGCTGACCGTCACCGGGCAGGTGATGGGCACGCCGAGCTACATGGCGCCAGAGCAAGCCGAGGGCAAAAGCCACGCGATCTCCAACCGCACCGATGTCTATTCGCTGGGGGCGACGCTTTACGCCTTGCTTGCCGGCCGGCCGCCGTTCCGCGGCGAAACGGTGCTAACGACGCTCAAGCAAGTCCAAACTGCCGCGCCCGAACCGCTGGCCGCCACCACGCCGATCGACTTGCGGACAATTTGCGAAAAATGCCTCGCCAAACAACCGGCCGACCGGTACCCATCGGCGGGAGCGCTGGCCGACGACTTGCAGCGGTACTTGGATGGTTATCCGATCTCGGCGAGGCCGCTCGGCCGGTGGCAACGGCTGGTTCGTTGGCGGCGGCGTAATCCGCTGCTTGCCACCATGCTCGGCGCCATTGCCGTGACGCTCGTAGCCGCGACGGTGATCTCGACCATCTTCGGCATCGAAGCCCGCCGGCAAGCCGCGGCAGCCGCCAAGGCGCTTACGCAGTCCGAGGCCAACGCCCGCAAGCTTGGCCAGGCAATTGAGGAGACATTCATCTTCGCGAGCGAAGACCTGTTGGCCCAAGAACCGGGCATGCAAGCTGCCCGGCGGACGCTGCTAGAAAGTGCCGAGCGCTACTACCGCGAACTGATGGCCACGGGGCAAGGCTCGCCCCAAAAGCTCGCCGACGCGGCATTCATGCTCGGCCGCGTGCAGGCGTCGCTCGGTGAGAGTCAGCCCGCCGCCGAATCCTTCGCTCAAGCAATCGCGTTGCAAACATCGCTCATCGAAGCCGATGAGAATCCTGCGGCTGATGCGATGCTCGCACTCGCCCAAACGCACAACGAATTCGCCCGACTTGGCAAAACCAATTGGCATAGCCGCCAGATTGACGAGCCCACCGACGATGCCCGTCGCGGCTTGGCCACGTGGCTAGAGCACGCGAAGGCGTGTGCACGCTGGCGATCAGCGGCCGCATTGGAGAAGCCGGCGGACGTTCAAACCAACCGGCTGCATGCCAATGCACTGATGAATTACGCCCTCGCGCAGATCGAGCAAGCGGCCAACACACCATCGCCCGGCGACATCGCCGCGATCGAATCACTCATTACGCAGGCTCAGGCCATTCGCACCAAGTTGCTGTCGGCCGATACAGGCGCCGATGCGGTGCAGCGTGATTATGCTTTGGGTTTGGCGTCGCTAGCGGACTTGCGATCGCTCCAGGGCGATCGCGCGAACGACACCGACGCGGCCCGGCAGCAGTGGCGTCGGTCGCTCGAATTGCGCGAGCAAGCCGCCGACCAGCTCGCCAGTTTGCCCACGACCGTCCGCTCGCAGGATAGTGATTGGAAGCTGGCTGTTACGCATCAGCTGTGTGCCGAACAGCATTACCAACTTGGCGAGGTTCGCAAAGCGATTGCCGCGTTTGGCGAGATGCGGTCGGTCATGGCCCGGCTGCTATTGCGTAACCCAGGCGTCGGCCGCTTTCGCACCGGCATGGCCGAGTCGCTGTTCAACCTTGCGCAGCTCACCTACGCCTCGGGGGATGCCGACGGTGGCGGCGTGCTGTTTGCCGACTGCCAGGATGTGCTGGTCGAAGGCGTGGCCATTCGTCCCGAGGGTGATTCGCTTCCTCAGTTGGTGGAGTTCACTCGCAGCATGGCGGCGTCACTTGCCGAGCATGTCGACCTTCGCCAGCAGGCGGTCGGTTTGCTGCAGCGTGCGAGCCAGCAGCTTGGCGAGCTGTCGATCGCCAGCCAACACCAACCGCTCATTGACGCGGCCAAACAAAAACTGCTCGCTTCGGCCGACGCGATTCGTGCCAAGGGCGATGGCGATGACAGCACCTAGCAAGTGATTGCGTGCTAGCGGCCGCGCGATCCAGCCAATCGGCTCAACCCGCACAACCGCAACAACCGATACCCCCAGAAGAAGGACCATTTCGAAGAAGCCGCTGGGGGGTGGTGACGTGGCGATCGGCTTAGTGCGTGCAGTTCGACAACGCTCATTCATCGAGTGTTTGGCAGCCGTGGTTTGTGTGGCGGTCGGCACGACCATCGCCTCGGCACAGCCGGCTGCCGGTCCGGCCGAGCCCGACGCCTTCGCCACCGACTTGCCGCCCGCGGCGCAGGGGCAAAGCCCTTCTGCCCAACCGGCGCCGCCATCGGCTGTACCAGAACCCCCCACGCTAGATCCCCAAACGCTAGATCCTCAGACGCTAGAGCCTGAGGCGCCACAACCGTTCTCGCCCACCACGCCGGCGACGCCCGCGGTCGACTTGCCGACCTCGCCGCAACTCCAAGGCGGATTTACGGTGCGGCTAGCGCGGGCGCCCAAGATGATGGGTGACTTCTTCGGCAACAACTTTTCGCCGGTCCATGGCGAGATGTTCGTGGGGCGGGCGGTGCAGCAGACGACGGGGATGAACGAGTTTCGCCTCATCGACGAATCCGATCCCCCAGTGGTTTACCTCGGCGGGCCGAGCGGAACGCTTCCTGGCTCCTTCTTTGAACCCGGCCCAACGCCACCGGCGCCCGACTTTGTTGACGGACTAGAGAGCAACATTCCTGGCGACTTTGTCGCTGTCGGCACCACCGACGCCGTGGATGTCTTCGCCTTTGCGAGCGATACCTCGGCCGACATTCCTGGCGCGCGGGTATTCAACATTTTTCAAGAGGTCGACATGCTTCTGCCCGCCGCCGGGCCAAGCGACCTGATCGGGCGTACCCGACTGCAAGACAACAATAGCGCGATGCCTCAAGATCGCGTTTACTTCGACTACAGCTTCTTTCACAACGCGGCCCTGACCGCGGGCGGCGTCGAGGTAAGCCGCTTTGCACCGGCGCTTGAGAAGACCTTCTTTGATGGAATGGCGTCGGTCGAAGTGCGTGTGCCGTTTGGCGTGACGCTCAACAGCAATCTGGTCGCCGGAGTGGCGCCCGATACGTCCAATTATGAATTTGGCAACGTCGTGATTGCGCCCAAGCTACTGCTCTGGTCAAGCCGCGAGTTGGCGATCGCCTCAGGCCTGGGCGTCGCCCTGCCAACGGGAGACGATATCACGGTGAGCACGACGGGCGGCGTCGAAGCGATTCGCGTCGACAACGATGCGGTGCACCTGCTGCCCTACTTTGCGATGCTTTACCGGCCGTGTGGGTCGAATGCGTTCGCCCATGCGTTCCTGACGTTCGACTTCGACGCCAACGGCAATGCAACTTACGCCAACGTCACAGGCGCCGGTCTCGAATCGATCGGCACATGGAACGACCAGAGTCTGGTGACGCTCAATCTGGCGTACGGCCAGTTCGCCTACCAGGCATGCAGCCCCCGCCAGCGTTTGCAAAGCTTGGCGTGGTCG
>JBCDCL010000094.1:0-8351 GCA_039182175.1 Planctomycetota bacterium | reverse complement strand
TTCATCGGAAAGGCAAAGCCGTGGTAGTTCATGGTCGCAGAGAAACCGCCTTCGGCCAGGAACTTCGCAGCATCGTCCCAATGCTCGGCAACCGTGTAGCACTCGGGATTAAGCTCTCGGCAGTGAGCGTTCCAGTCGCTCCAAAAGCCGTTGGGCACTTCGGCCGCAACGTCGAGCCGCCAGCCATCGATGCCATCCGACGGATCGCCATCGCCGTCCGGGTCCATCCATTTAGCAGTGGCGTCGAAGATGTATTCCTTCGGTCCGGGGTGCAGGTCGTCGCCAGCGTCGTTGTCCGCGAACTCAGGCAGCGTCTGAACGCCCCACCATCCCTTATACTTGAATTCGTTTTGCGGCGTGTCGGGATTGTCGAACGACTGCACGATATACCAGTCGCGGTAGGGCGAATCTTCTTGCTTCTCGACCAGATTCTGAAACGCAAAGAAATCGCGTCCCGTGTGATTAAATACGCCATCAATAATGACGCGGATACCTCGCGAGTGGGCTTGCTTGATCAGGTCGAGGAACAAGCGGTCGGCAGCGGTCCACTGCCAAGTCTCGGGGTCGGAAGTTTCCGACGCCATCTTCTCGAAGTCCCCCTCAGGATCTGGCCCAAAGTAGGGATCGATGTGGTGGTAAGTGTTGCCGTCGTACTTGTGCATACTCCGGGCGTAGAAGACCGGGTTAAGGTAGAGGGCGTTGATGCCCAGCTCCTGCAGATAATCGAGCTTGTCGATCACACCCTGCAGGTCGCCGCCGTAGCGACGATCGAAGACGCCGTTGTCGAAGAAGTTGTCGCCTCCTTCTTTCTCCCAATCGGCCCGGGCATACCAGTCCTTACCCCAGGGAGTGATCGCCCAATTGGGCGACACTAGGTCGGGGAACTCGAGTGATTCGCGTGTAGGATCGTTGGTTGGATCGCCGTTGCGGAATCGCTCGGGAAAGATCTGATAGAAAATGGCGCTCGCCGCCCACTCGGGCGCCGATTCTTTGGCGGCTGCCTCGGCTTCGCTGCCGTGGTCATGGACGCCACCGCCGATGTTCGCCGAGGCGACGCGGACGGCTGGGCTATCCTGACCGTCGACGGCCTGAACAAGCCGGACCTCGGGCGATGCAGCCGGCGGCTGGGAACGATCCCCAACCGCCTGGCCGCAACCCGAGAGTCCACAAACCGAGAGAGCAATAGCCGATAGCCCACACAACGGCGACCATGCCAACCAGCCGTGGCGACGCAGGCGCGTCGCACCGCTGCCGAGAACTACTCGGCGCCGGTCAGCCAGTCGGTAAGTTGCATCCGTCTTCGCCATCAAACTATTCCTCTCTGGTCTAAACAATCAAAGAAAACTTCAACTCGTTACAAAGCAGCCTAGCGACGACGACGCGTCACGACCGCCAAGCAACCCAAGGCCAGCGTCACCAGCGAAGCTGGCTCCGGCACGCTGCCGAGGGCGCCTGCACCCGCCGGAACAGAAATCGTCACAAACTGATCCCCCACAAAGTCAGCTAGGCTTACACGATCTTCCACTGGCGTGGTGCTGAGCAGTAGCTCGGCGATATTCGCATCTTCAACGCCGACACCGGCGAACTGATTGGAAAAGAATTTATGATCTCCACCGGTGATTGCTGCAAAGAGCTTGATGTCGCCCGTGGGGTTTCCAAGTTCGGAGAGCGGGATGCTAAATTCGATTCCCGTTGTCGCCGACTCCGCCTCACCCGCTAGGGGACCATCCGCGAGGGTGGTAAATCCAAGAACGCCATCGACGTTGCTATTGTCGAACGCAAGCTGCACGTCGCGTGTGTTGGTGAAGAAACGATGATCGCTCTCGTTCGCCGCCTCGTCGGATGCAGGAGGTAGGACGAACTCCAACTCCTCGGCGACACATCCGTCTCCCTCGTCGTTCGTGCATCCGCCGGCGCCTAGGGCGTAGGTGCTATCGATCAATTGCCCCTGAGACAGGCCCGGGAGTGTTACATTCCGCAAAAGCTGAGCTTCGGTTGAGAAGTCAACACTCGGATTGAAACCACCACCTGCAAGACTTGCATCTGCGCCGAAGTTAGTTTTCCAATTTTCGTAATCAACAATGTCGACAACTTCGTCGCCGTTGCCGTCAGCGGCCAGTCCTGGCCCCGTTTGGCCCAGGCTGTCACGCCATACGGTGTAGTCAGCCGCGTTCACTGCGCCGTCGCTGTTGTAGTCCATCGGGTTGCGAAGGACTTGAGGCAGACCTTTTGGGGCCAGCTGGATACCGAGCGGCTCCGCCGTGAACGCAGCACCATCAGCAGGCGTGGTGGTTAGGTCTGCAAAACTGGCGTTGACCGCCCAAAACGACCGCTCGGGCTCATCAGGATCTGCGTCGTTAACCGTTTCGAAGCCATTGCTGATGGTTAGAAAGCGGTCAGCATTGAATCCAGCGTCAAAAGTCAGTCCATCGTGATTTTGCAAAGCACCACCGGTGGTCGGCACCGTCGGGTCAGTCTGACCGCAGCAGAATCCGTCAACATCGGTCGGGTGATCCGCGCCGACAATGGTGTTAACACCACCTGGCACAGAGTCAATGTAAATGTCGAGCTTGTTGAAATTGGTTTCCAAATTGCCCGTGATCATCACGAAAAGGCGATCGCCAGAGACCGTTGCGAAGACTTGATTGAGTTCGGATCCGCCGTCGGCGGTGAGAATCAAGTCGTCGCTTGAGTTGTCGCCAAACTGTGTGCGCGTATTCTGCGTCGACAAAGCCGCGCCGTAGAAGGCCTCGTCGCCTACGAACGTGCCGTCAATTGCAGGTTGGGCCATCGCCGAGGCGGCGAAGGCAAGCATGGCGGCCGCGGTCAAAGTTAGTACTCTCATCGGATCAAACCTCCATCTATCAAGAAGAGTGGCTCAGAGTTGCGCGGGCGTCGAACCGGTACGGCGCCGTGCGTGAGGAACAAAAAACAAGCCGCCAACCACCAGCACTATCGCCGCGGTTGGCTCGGGCACCGACAGGGAAGCTGCCCCGGCCGTGTCGGCAAAGGCGCCGCGTACGAAACCGAACGCGGTACGCCATATCTCAAAGTCTTGAACGTTTACGACGCCGTCAAAGTTGCCGTCGGCGAGCAATGAATCCGTTGAGCCGCTAAGGGCATCTCGCCAGATCGTGTAATCAGCGGCGTCGACGACACCGTCGAGGTTGTAATCCCCTGGCGAGGTTCGCAGCAGGCCGGTGACGAAGGCCTCGGCATCGGCGAGTTCAACGATCCCGTTGGCATCGACATCGATTTGGCCGCCGGTGGCGCCGAGGCTTGCATAGATCGCTAGCAGGTCGTCGCCGTCGGTCGTGCCGCCGTTATCGAAGTCACCGCGACGCTCAAGCACGTCTTCGTACTCTTCCAGCACCGCCAGAGGGGCGCCACCGTCGAGCAGGAAACCACCCAGGGCAAACAAGTCTCGGTTGTCGACTAAGCCATCAGCATTGGCGTCGGCAGCGGCGTTAAACTCTTGGTTATCGCTGTACAGGATTTGTTCAAAGCTGCCGGCGCCAAACAGGTCGGCCACTTCAAAGTCGCCATCGGCGTCCAAGTCGCCAATGCCGGCGCCAATCGTTGTGTCGGCCGAAAGCCCGACGAATCGCTGCACGTTGAAACCGTTGACGCCATCGAAAGTCGACTCAAACGTAACGACCGTCACGGTGTGGTTACCGCTGGTGACGTCGAAAAAACCAGAGATAAAGCTGTCGCGATTGTACTCACCCGCGTCGCCTTGGCCGCCGAGGGCCAAGGCCAATGCTTCGGCGTCGGTGGCGCCGGCCGGCAGGTCGAGCAGGAAGTGCATGTTGTCGGCCGTCTTGTCGACCGAGCGGACGATCAAGTCGCGATCGTCCGGGTTGTCAGGATCGCTGGCGAAGGGCTCGAAGCTCACAAACTCTGCCTCGGGGGGCAGCAGGTCGACATAAATCACTTCGCGGAACTCGGTAAAGACTGCCGGGCCGCCGTCGCCGCTTAGCGTGACATCGCCATCGGTAAAGGTATTTGGATCGCGGTGCCGGTAAACGCGACCGGTCAAGAAGTGACGGCCTTCGCTCAGTTGCGTGATGTCAATCGTCTGCTCGTAAAGCCCGTCGCCGCTGGCCTGGAAGAAACCAGGCATGTTGGTCTCGGTGAAGTTCGAGAAGCCGTAGGTTACGTCGCCCGGGTTCGTCGAGTCGGCGATCACGTTGCCATCTTTGTCGCGTCCATCATCAATGCGGAACTGGGCGAAGTCGCCATCGGCGTGGCGGTCGCGAATCGTGCCCAGCAGGTTGACTGCGTTAGTTTCAATTCGCAGCTTAATCTGCTCGTCCTGCACCACGGTGATGTCCGTTAGGCGAGTCGTGCCGTTCAGCACGTTGTCACTCGGCCCGTTGACGCCGCCATCGCCCGGCTCTGGCGTCGAGCCTGCCATGACGTCGGTCAGGTCGGCGCCCGCCAAGTCGGTTAGTCGCAATTGGCCCTGCGGAGCTGCGACGCCGTAGATCAGATAGCCGTTGCCATGCTCTTCGCCATTGGGGCCGGGAGCGCGGTTGCGAATGACTCGCAAATCGACGGTACCGTCGGGCTTCACCGTCAGTAGCTCGGGAATGTCGTTGAACGGATCGACAACATCGCTCTCAGCATTGCCCGTCATCTCGATTAAGTGCGTGCCGGGAGCAAAGCTGGTTTGAATCGTCCGCGAATCAAACCCGGCGTCGAGCCGGTTGCTGAGCACCACGAGCGCTGACTTCTCACGCTCGTAAATCAGGATCTCTTTTTCGTCGGCAGTCGGCGTCCGATCGAGATAATTTCCTCGGCCATGCGAGTTGCGAATGCCAACCAGTGTCGTCAGCGTTTCGCCAAACATGCCGCCCAAGGCGTCTTCACGACCTGGCTTCGGGAAGGCACGCAGCGGGTCGTCGAACTCGTCGGCGTTGATGTAAACGTTCCAGTTGCCGGGCCGAAGCGCCAGGTAAGCATTCGCAACGTTGTTGAGGTGCGACGGCCCATCGTCGTGACTCTGAGCGAAGGCGACGCCCTGGCTTCCATTGTTGGCAAAGCCGTCATCGACGCGGTCGACGCTAGCGTTTTTAATGTTCCGCCAGTCGTTGGCAAGGCCGTTGTCGGATAGGTTGCCGCGAATGCTAAAAAAGAGATTGAAGTCGAGCGAATCGCGATTGCCACCGAGTTGGCTCAGGTTGTTGTTGTCGATGTCCTTGCGAATGAAGCTATCGATAAACAGGTCCGAGGCATCGCCGCCCGTCTCACTAAACGAAAATGCATGGTCCGGAGTGCCGTCGAGCAACTGGCGCCGACTGGCTAAGAAGATGCCCTGGTCAAGGAAATTCAGCACGTCACGCGGGAAGTGCCGAGCGGCGTCGATCCGAAATCCATCGACGCCAATCTCTTGGATCATCCATCGTGTGTTGCGGATCAACAGGCCAAGTGCGTTTTCGGTGACCGCATCGCCTGCCAGGGGTGTCTGGGCGTTGAAGTCGTAGAGCGTGACGTTTTGGTTGAGCGCCGGGTCGAATACGGTGTTGCCGCCTAAATCTTGGTCGGGATAGAAGCGTGCGTTACTCGCCCTAGGAACGTTGGCAGGTGGCTTGCCAAAGATGCCGACCGTCCCCTCGGCAGGAATATTGAGCGGGTTGCCCGGCTCAACCGGCGTGCGAATGAACTGGTGATTCGTGTACTGGTTGATGTCGATCAGGCCCGCGAGGCGGAAGGTCTCTTCGCCCGTCTCGAAGCGACTATGAAAATCGCCATCGATGGCGTCGGGCAGCGTCAGCACAAAGCCGGGGTAACCGCCTGCTTCGAGAAAGGTGACATCGTCCGACGGGTCGTCGGGCGTGCCGAAGTTGTCGAAGGTACTGGCGTCGCTAAAGCCGTTGTGGTTGGGGATGAAGTCCGTATTGACGCGGATGCCAGCGGTGTGTGCCGCTTCGACCAGCGTCTTGAGACCGGTCTCGGTGCCGTAGAGTGTTTCGTTGCGTGGTTGGCCTAGGTCGAAGCGGTCGTAAACGTCGTAACCAACGGACTGGCTGCCCGAGTCGGCCCGGGCAGGCGGCGGCAGCCACAATCGGCCGTAGCCAGCGGTAAAGATGTCGGCCATTCGGTCTTCGACCGTTTCCCAACGGGCATCGAAAATCTGCAAGAAGGGCGCCGCCGAGACATCCTCAGCCGTCGCCTGCTTGCCGCCGGCCACCAACCACACTGCGGCCAGCATCGCCACCAACCAATAGCGACAGCAACTTGGGCGTCGCCTGGGGGCTGCGTTCAGGTGTGAGACAGGGGAGTAAATCATTCGTCGTATTCTCTGGTTCCGGACAGAGCGGTTGCGATTCTGGCGCCCCAGGGTGCTCTTCTCTAGGTGGCGGCACAGAGTTCATGGTGCTAGTTCAGTCGTGACATCTACGCATCGTCATCTATCGCCATCGTGAAACCGAATCAGTTCGATTGAAGTTCTAGATCGATCGTGTTTCCGCCGGGCTCTACGGTGTATTGCAGACCCGAAGTTCTCGGTAAGCGATACTTGGTGGGAGTGATCGGCTTACCGGGAGGAGGCGGCCCGCCATCGGAGGTGGCCGATTGTGTTGGACGCTGAGAAGCTCCAACAGTAACCGTATACTCGCCTGGTGGAACGCTCGCTTCACGTCCTGTCCGAAGGGTGTAATAGCTATCGTCGTCAATGCTTCCTGTCGCAGGCGGTCCGCCCGCCACCGGGTAAAAGGCGACGCTGCCAACACTATCTGATGGTAGCGTTTGACCGTCCAGTGAAACCTTTCCGCTTACGGTTGCACCATGCCTGCTGCCGCAGCCGATGCAGCACGCAGCAATGAGGAGCATCTCTACAAAAAATATGCGTCGCATAGGTAATCTCTTACAATTCTCTCTCTAGAAATTGTTAAGACCGATTTATCGGTTAGATGCCCTCGTTGATAATTTCGCCTCCAGCACGCGTAGCCAACGCGCGATAAGCGAGGTTAGCGATGTCCTCAGATATGAACCGAACCGACCCATCGCAGTTTGCGAAGTTTGCTCCGCTGGGGTGCAAGCTTTTGAAGCCGCGTGCCCACCACCATTTATTATCTTTGATTTCCGTCTGCTCTTCGGGAAAGATAAAGGTATTCAGCGGGATACCGGCCGTCGCCCAACTACCGTCTGAGAAATAGGCGGCCGAATGATAATCCTGAGAAACGACGCCCTCTCCAATCAGCAACGTCTTGCTCGTGCCATCTTCAATTTTTCGTATGGATACGGGGCGGTAGTAGTTGGCACGAAACAGAATTCCATTTGCAGCAATCGTGTTGTGGGTGTCCGGGCGGCTGCCCGCGTCAGGAAAAGGAGACGCGCCGGCGTCTCCGGTGCAATCTGGGTCGCCATTGCCCTTTAGAATCGTGTCGCCGATACTGCCCTTGTAACTGGTGGTGGCTACTAGCGCTCCTTCCCACCACCATTGTTGATCGTTAGGCACCGCCGAAGGATCTGACGGGCACGTTAAGATTGATAGTTGGCGCGCCACACTATCCCGGAGGTCTCGGTGCGCCATACCTCGACTAGTGGCTAGCCCGCCGAAGCGGAAATCCTGGTCGAAGCGTGCAGAGAAGATATCGAACATTGCCGACTCTTCCATTTGCGGCAAGGCTTCGACAATCCAGCCTCGGCCGTTGTATCCCATGTTTGGATCGCCATCGAGACGCGGTGGATCGAAGTCGACCATCGCCCCGTTCCGGCACTCACGCTCATCGATTTCCCAGTGGCTGATGTTTGTCGGGAATCGACGCAGCGTGTCGTGCAGTGTCAAACACGCCAAACTAAGGTTCTTCAAATTGTTGACGCACTGCGTTCGCCGGGCGGCTTCGCGTGCCGACTGCACAGCCGGCAAGAGTAGCGACACCAAGATGCCGATGATGGCGATGACGACCAGCAATTCGACCAGCGTAAAGCCGGCACGACGCGGGGCTGAGTTCATTTGAGGGGGGCGGGTCCGCATGGACAGGTGCTCCTTAACCAACGCTTGAAAGTGATGAATCGATCCGTCGCTGCACCCATCTTGGGGGCACTGACTGACGAGCAACGCCAGTTCAGCGAGACGGTTGGACGAGCGGTCTCAAGGCAAACGCCGCAGCTTGTTTGACGGGCGTGCGATGGCTGCCTTGAAATCGCTTCTACAAAAATTCCTGACTAGGGGGCTTTGACAAACGACGTTTGATTTCGGACGCCGACGCCCTAGCCGCCCGACCGATGGCAGGCCGGGCGGCAAGGTTGACGGCTGACCCGCTGCCCCGCGGGTCGAATAACTAATCACGGCACAGCGATTCGCCGTACCACACCGATGGGACTTAGCCCAACCGGCGACGCAT
>JBCDCL010000093.1:0-8381 GCA_039182175.1 Planctomycetota bacterium | reverse complement strand
GCCATCGCTTTTTGGAGCCCCGTCATGTCGGACACTTCCCCTTACCAGCCGGCGCCAGAAGATATCCCGCCCTTCGGCAAGTACTCCGATGGCGAACGGTTTCGCGAGACCGCGAGCCCGTTCGAAGCCCCTCGGCCAGATGCGGTGGCGAACGAAACAACGACGTGGGCGATTGTCTTGCACTTGTCGCAGTTCGCGAATTTCATCCTTCCGCCCGCCGGCTTTGTTGCGCCGATCTTGATCTGGCTCCTCCGGCGAGACGCCCTTCCCGGTATCGATGCCCATGGCCGGGAGGTCGCTAACTGGACGCTTTCCTATTTGATCTACCTGTTAGTGGCAGGTTTGTTGTGTATTGTTTTGATTGGCGTTCCGATCGTCATTGTGCTGGCGGTGCTTGGCAGCGTCTTTCCCATCATCGGCGCCATTCATGCCAGTCACGGTAGGTGTTGGCGATACCCGCTGACGATCCGCTTCTTTTGACGCCACGCAACACGCTGGCCGCAGGCGACGCACGTGATCAGGACGACCCGATTGGCGCCATCGCCCACCGGAGCTTTACACCTGGGCAATGCCAGGACGTTCTTGATCAACTGGGCAATGGCTCGACAGGCGGGCTGGCGGATACTTTTGCGGATCGAAGACCTGGACGGCCCACGCATCAAAGCGGGCGCCGCCGAGCTGGCGATTGATGTACTACGCTGGTTGGGCTTGGATTGGGACGAGGGGCCGCTCTACCAGTCGCACGATCTGACGCCTTACGAGCAGGCACTCGCGACACTAGCCGACGCGGGCGAGGCCTATCCGTGCCGCTGCACGCGGTCGCAGATCGCTGCTGCCGCTTTGTCCGCCCCGCACGCGGCCGACCACGATCTCCGATATCCCGGCACTTGCCGGCCGGCTGAGCGGAGGCCGATGGAATTCGGCACCGTGGACAAGGGCAACACCGCGTGGCGACTACGGGCGCCCAATGTCGAAGCCCAGTTCGAGGACGAGTTCGTCGGTCCCTACCGGCACAACTTGCAACAATCGGTCGGCGATTTTGTCATCGCCACCAAAGCCGGCCTGCCGAGCTATCAGCTTGCCGTGGTGGTTGACGATGCCCGGCAGGGAGTGACAGACGTCGTTCGCGGCGACGATCTATTGCTGTCTACGCCGCGTCAGCAGTTGCTGTACGAGCGACTCGAACTTGGCGAACCGCCGCGCCGCTACCATTTGCCGATGGTGATTGGCGAAGATGGGCGGCGGCTGGCGAAGCGGCATGGCGACACGCGGGTCGACCACTATCGCCAGCGAGGCGTGGCGCCCGAGCGGGTGCTCGGCCTGCTTGCCGAATGGTGTGGCTTGGGCCAGCGTGAGCCCATAACTGCCGAGACTTTCCTGCAGCAGTTCGATCTAGCTAAGCTGCCGCGAGAAGAGATCGTGTTTACGGCCGCCGATGATCGATGGCTGATGGGTGGCTGATTGGTGACTAAAGCGGCAATTTGCTGGTCGGTTTCACCAGCGTTCGCCCTGCGACTTGGCCGGCAAGAATCGTATCGATGCGATCAGCCAGGCCATCCAGATCGATCTCGGTGATCAAATCCTCTGGCAGCTCGACGCTCCACGGGCCGGCGAGGTTCTTCCAGACTTCTAGCCGTGGTTCTCGCGGGCATTTGGCAGAGTCGATCCCCGCTAGCGTGACGCCACGCAGGATGAAGGGATAGACCGTCAGTGGCAAGTCAGCGCCCGCCACCAAGCCGCAGCACGTTACGCAGCCGCGGTACTTGGTCGATCGCACCAGGGCCGCCAGCGTCTCGCCACCTACGGTATCCACGGCGCCGGCCCAGAGGCTCTTCTGTAGCGGTCGCTTGGCGTCGCCGGCAAGTGCGTCGCGATCGATAATGTCCGTGGCCCCAAGCGACCGTAGCCTATCGTGCCAGTCTGCTTTCCCCGACATGGCCGTCACCTCGAAACCGAGTTTCGCAAGGATCGCAACCGCCAGAATACCGACGCCGCCAGTGGCGCCCGTGACCAGGACGGGGCCATCGCCCGGCTCGACGCCGTGCCGCAGCAGAGCGTCTACCGACTGGGCCGCAGTAAAGCCGGCCGTGCCGTAGACCATCGCCTGCCTGGCCGTAATACCATCGGGCAGCGGAACGGGCCAGTCGCCTGGCACGCGGACGTACCCGGCATATCCGCCCCAGGCTTCGCTTCCCATACCGTAGCCCGTCACCAAAACGTCGTCGCCTGGCTGGTAGCGATCGTCATTGCTCTCGACGACTTGCCCGGCGCAGTCAATTCCCGGCACGTGCGGCAACTGAGAAACCACGCCAGGATGCCCCTGGCTGGCGAGGGCGTCCTTGTAGTTGAGCGACGACCACTCAACCTGAATCGTGACATCACCGCTGGGAAGATCTGGCAGCGAACAGGTTTCGATCGCACCGGTCGCCTGCTTTTCGTTTTCGCTAGACGCACGAACAACGTACGCATGAAAGTTTGATGAAGAATCTTTCACAGAATCACTTTCGACTTTTTTGTCCGTGAGCAGTTGGTAGGGTTGATCGTTAAGAGGTTTGCAACGCAGTGAGCAAGCTCAAAGAGTGAGTGCTTCCGTCACGATTGCCCACGCACTAGGCGGCTTTGCCCTCGCTGTGCTGAATCTGGGGGCGCCACATCACGGCGGTGAATTGCTATTCACGGATGCTAGCAGGCCTACGGGCAAGTTTCAGGCGTCTGGCAATGCCTATCTGGTGCTTTCGCCCTCACAAGTTTGCTTAATCCCACCGTTGGCACACGGTGTGCAACGTTTGCCCTACGCGACAAATCCAAAAAGTTGATATTGGCCACGCAACGGGAAATGCCCAAACTGCATCGTGGCGTCCCCTCGGCCGCAAACCCCTCACCACACAGATCACTTTTATGAAAAGCTCGATCGTTCACGAAGCACAGCACAAGCTCAAGTCAAGCTCGCACCATTTCGCCCGCACGGTGCAGTGTGACTATGCCGATGGCGTGCTGAAAATCGCCGGCAAGGTGCCCAGCTTTTATTTGAAGCAGACAGCTCAGTCGTTGATCCAAGACATCGAAGGGGTCGACCAGATCGAGAACGACATCGTGGTCGTGAGCCCCTACGGCGTTAGCAGCGAACCGTCCGTGATGACGCACTGAGTTGTCGTAATGGGCCGACGTACTGGGCGGCCGCAGTTGCCCTGCCTCGCAGCAGAATCAGTCTTGTAGCTCGACCGGCAATTGGTCGATCTTCGCGGCCAAGATGAAGTCGTTTTCGCTGAGCCCGCCAATGGCGTGGGTCCATAGCTCGACCGACACGTTGCGATAACCTTCGATGTGCAGGTCGGGATGATGGGCATCTTCTTCGGCAACCTCTGCACAGCGTTGAAAGAAGTCGATCCCGGCGAGGAAATTCTTCACTTTCCAGTCTTTGCGGATCCGCTTGCCTTCGTGCGTAAGCTGCCAGCCCGGCAACTGCTCTAGCTGCTGCTTCGATTCCTCCAAGCTGCAGGCTTCGACGCCACCTTCGCACGGCAAGCATTTCTTCTGGACCAGTTCCTCTGCGGATTGGGTGGCCATGGTTTCTCCTGGTTTGTTCTTTCGCTTGGTGGTACTGGCAGGTTGCCTTGCTCTCTTCAGGTTAGGGTTCCTCTATTGCGAGCGGCAAGCGTCAGAGCCAACCTAGTGGCCCAACCTCATGGCCCGTCCTGAAAACCCATCCTTATGGGGGGTGTGCACCTGGCGGCGTGAAAAACTCGCAGAAAAATCGAGGAATTTTCAGCGACAGCTAATTGTCACTCGCAATCGCGCGGCGGCTTATCTTGACCGCGCACAAGCATTCAGCTGGCAAAGATTTAGGGTGTTCCCATGCATTTTATTGACCCCGTTTTTGTGAGGTTCGAGCGCGCTTGCTCTGCAGCGTAGCCCTGATAGTGTGTTGCCGACGACGAGCAACAGACCACGCCTATGCGTACTGTTGTCTCTCGTGAGTTGGCTAATCTGCACCATCTTGGCTTGCTCCTGTGACAACGCTGCCGCCGCAAAGTTCCTCGCCAGGCCCGCTGCACCTGCTGCTCCTGTTATCGCGACGCCTGGAGCGGGAAGCATTCACAGCACTGGTCGATTCGGATCCGGCGGTCTGTCCGCTGGCAGCGCCTAGTGTGACGACGGCCGAGCGGATGCTGGCTGAACAAGGAAACGCCAACTACGTCGTGCTGATCGATGAAGAGGGACTGGATCAGAATGCTCGCTCGCTGTTCCGCAGAGTACCTCCGCGACTGATTGTCGTTCTCCGGGGTAAGACGGCAGGCGTTGTGCGGGATCGCGAGGGCCGGTTACCAGTAGAAATCGTCTGCCGTGACACGCCTTGGCGTGTGGTTGCGAATCGCCTAGCGGAGTTTGCCGGCCCTGCCGTGCTAACGAAACCTGCTGGCGAAACGGATCTTGATTCTGGCGAGCAATCTGAACCGGGGCCTAACGAGTCGTCCGAAGATGATCGGCGATTGAAAGAATTGACTCGCCGTGAGCGGCAGATTCTAGAACTGGTGTCCGGCGGCGCTTCGGTCCGCGAATGTGCCGAGTCGCTGCATATCGCCGAGAGCACCGTCGACAATCACAAGTCACGGCTGATGAAGAAAGTCGGCGTGCGAAAGTCTTCTGAGTTGGTGCGATTCGCCTTCCGCGTGGGCATTGCACCTTAGCGCCAGATGTAGGAGGCTGAAGCTAGCCGGCGTGGACTTCCACTGTTGGTGGCTCGATTCTGGCGGTATACTCGGCGGGGTGCGGCAAGAGGCCGCTCGTCACTGCCACCCGCTCAAGTGGTCGCCTCGGCGGCACGCTTTTTTTCGATGCCCAAGTACGTGGTCCGACACGGCGTCATGCGCCAGCAGGGTGTCTTCTCGACACGCGGCGGCGACCGGTACGTTCGTGGGCAACGCGTCATCGCCCGCACCAATCGCGGCCAAGAGTCGGGCGAAGTGCTCTGCGAAGCGACTGAGCATGTCCAGTCGCAGATGGATTCCCCACGCACCGGGCAGATTCTTCGCGAGTTATCTCACGAGGACGAGGTCGAACTGCGAAAAATCGAGGAGCAAGCCCAAAGCGAACTCGAAGTCTGCAAACAACGGGTCGCCGACCTCGGCCTCGAAATGGAATTGGTCGATGCCGAGCATCTGTATGGCGGTGAGCGGGCCGTGTTCTATTATTTAGCAGAGGGGCGGGTCGACTTCCGCGAACTGGTGAAACAACTCGCCAAGGAGTTCCAAACCCGTATCGAAATGCGGCAGATTGGCGTCCGCGACGAGGCCAAGCTGCTGGCGGACTACGGCGATTGCGGTAAACCGGTGTGCTGCAACACCCACCTGTCCGAAATGCCGCCCGTTTCGATGAAGATGGCTAAGCTGCAGAAGGCGACGCTCGACCCGACGAAGATCTCGGGCCGGTGCGGTCGGCTGAAGTGTTGCCTAAGATACGAGTACGACACCTACCGCGACATGCAAAAAGAGTTGCCGCGTGTAGGCGCCGAGATTATCACCAGCGAGGGGCGAGCCAAAGTGCTGGCTCAAGAGGTGCTGGCCGGGCAAGTGCTGATCCAAACTGAGGACATGCGTCGCAAGGCGATCGATGTGAGCGAGGTGCTGTCGATCTTGCCACGGTCAAGTTCAGGCGGCGGCAAGTCGGGTGGCAAGCCGTCGAAAGCAAGCCAGCAACAGACGGGCGAAGCATCCGCGGCAGATAAATCCGCGACAGACAAGAACGACAAGTCAAACGACTCGCCACGCAACAAGAGCGACTGACACAACGCTGCTAACTCCAACGTCAAGTTAATCGACCGTACAAGCAACGACGAACCACGCCCCAAGATTGGTTGTCGCCATGTTGAATCCCTCCCACCCGCTCGCCGAACTCCTCCGGCGAGATAATCGATATCACTTCGATTCGTACGTCTTTGTGTTTGACGCCCTGCGATTCGCCCAAGAGCGTCTCGACATGGGTCGCGTCGTTGCCTCTTCGTCTGGTCAAGATGCCGCCGATGAGTATGGCGAGTATGAGGACGACGAGATTGCCGACCTCGACGACATCGAAGAACTAGAAGAAGGCGCCGAGCGGCATGTCACGGGGCAGGACCTTTGCGAAGCGATCCGCCAATACGCCCTCTCTCAGTACGGCCTGTTGGCCAAAAGTGTGCTCAACCACTGGGGTGTCCACTCAACGGGTGATTTCGGTGAGATTGTCTTCAACCTGATCGACATTGGCCAAATGCGGAAGACGGACAACGATCGGCGCGAAGACTTCAACGACGTCTACGACTTCTCTCAGGCGTTGACCGATGGCTACGTCTTTGCCACCGAGAGCGAAGACAAGGAGTCTTCGGATTGACGGCCGAACGTCCTGCTGCCGCCGAAGAGTCGCCCGCCAAAAGTTCGCAAGCCGCTGATTCGCCGGCGCCTAGTCTTTCCTATGTCGGCGTTGTCGTCGTCGCTGTGTTACTCGCCGGTTGGTTGCTTTTTCTGGGTTATCTGGCAATCAGTGAGTAGCGGGCGTCCTGCAAGTCACGTGTGTTGCTTGGCGATGCAGGCTGGGCATCGTAGGATTGTGAGGTCGATCCAACTTCCCTGCCCGCACAAGGTCCTACCGATGCGATTCGCTTCTGTTGCTCGAGTTCTTCTCGCTTGTTCGCTGTCGCTAATGGTCGGCTCATCGGCAGACGCCGCCGGCCCTGACCCTGCCCAGTACGAGCAGGTTGTTGGCCAGGCAATTCAATTTCTCGGCGAGCAGCAAGCCGAGGACGGCTCTTTCAGCGGCCACTTTGGCACGGGCGTGACGTCGCTCGCCACGGCGGGCCTCTTGCAGCATGGCCGGCCGGCACAGGATTCGGTGGTCGCTCGCTCGCTTGCTTACTTGGAAAGCCACGTCAAGCCTGACGGCGGCATCTACCAAGAGGGCACGCGGTATCGCAATTATGAAACGTGCTTGGCGATCATGTGCTTCAGCCAAGCCAACACCGACGGCAAGTACGACAAGCTGCTGGCGGATGCCGAGAAGTTCGTCAAGCAGTTGCAGTGGGATGCCGGCGAAGGCCACGGGCCAGAGAGCATGAATTACGGCGGTGCCGGTTACGGCAAACATGGCCGGCCTGACTTGTCGAATACCGGCTTCTTGATCGAGGCCCTGCAAGCCACCGGCAATGGCGAAGATGACCCGGCGATGCAAGCTGCTCTTGCGTTTGTTTCCCGAACGCAGAATTTGGAGACGGAGCACAACTCTTCCCCCTTCGCGGCTGCCGTGGGTGACGGTGGCTTCTACTACACACCGGCCGCTGGCGGGCAGAGCCAAGCAGGCGAAACCGAAAATGGCGGCCTGCGAAGCTACGGATCGATGACCTACGTCGGCCTCAAAAGCATGATCTACGCCGGCGTCGGCCCCGATGATCCACGCGTCAAAGCGGCTTACGATTGGGCACGCCAGCACTACTCGCTTGAGCAAAATCCTGGTATGGGCACGGCAGGGCTCTACTACTATCTCCACACGTTCGCCAAAGCCTTGGCGGCGATCGGCGATCCGATCGTCGTTGACGCCAACGGCGTGTCTCACGATTGGCGAGCGGAGTTGGTCGACGAACTCGCCTCGACGCAAAATGCAGATGGCAGCTGGGTCAACGAAAACGAGCGTTGGCTAGAGAGCGATCCCAACCTGGTGGTCGGCTACAGCCTGCTAGCACTCTCGTATTGCAAGCCGGCGGCTGAACCAGCGGAGTAATTTTTCGCTGGCTAGAGCCTGCGAAGCTCTCGCATACCGCCGACCGCTGCTAGCGGCTCGGTGCGATCGCTCTTTCACGACGGCGAGGCATTTGGTATTTCCTCGCGCGACCACGCCGGTGCGTGCCGACTCCCGGTACGCACGCTGGCGTTTTCGATTCCCCACATGGACGTGGATTTCGTCGTTATGAGCGCTACCAAGAACCGTCGCCGATTCGTTCTTCCGCTGCTTGTTTCCACCGGCCTGCTTAGTACGGCAGGGCTGGGAACTTGGCATTTTCTCTCGTTTGAGACGCTCGAAGACTCGGCGAGCGTTGCAGTCGAAGCGGAGGATGCAACGCCAGCGAGCAGCTTTGACGCCGTCGTCGACTCGTGGGGCACCGAAACGGCGCCACCATCGGCGCCCGTTGAAGTGACGGATCGTCAGCCGGCGACGACCGAAGTGGCGACCGACCCGTTCCAGAAGTCGATCACCATGCCCGCAGGCGATCGCTACGCCGTCACCACCGCGTCCTACGACGAGCCGGCGGCGCCGCGTACCGGCGATCGTTACAGTTCGGCGACAGTGACTTCGCGGCCTGAGGCGACCATCGCTCGCGGACAGTCGCCCAACCGATTGCGAACGTCGACCGCCCT
>JBCDCL010000092.1:0-8491 GCA_039182175.1 Planctomycetota bacterium | reverse complement strand
TGGTGATTTTGGAGCCCTTCTTGTAATCGTTCTTGGTGATTTCGCTTGGCTGTTCGTTTGCGATTTGATCGGCTTCAGCCTGGGCGGCTGCCTGGGCAGCTTCGGCCTCGGCTGCCTGGTCGGCCGAGTTGCGGCGATCGATCTCGGCAGCAATTTCGGCCATCGAAGGCGAGCCGCCGACGTCGCCGCTACCCGAACCAGATTCCCCGCCATTGCAGCCGGCAAGCCAAACGAGGGTCACACCGCAAATCGCCAGGGCAAGGATTCGTAGGCAGCGGTCCATGGCTTCGGTTCCTGTGCGGGGATTTTGGTCAGCGGGTTTTTGTTTGCGTCAGCTTTACTCTTGCCGAAGCGAAAGGTTCCAATCTCGCATCGCCGGCAGGTGGTCGGTGTGGGTTCGGTCGATCGACAGTGGTGTGAGGGTCACTTTGCCATCGCGAATGCCGGCGAGGTCGCTCTCGGCGTTGATGTCGGGGTCGGGCAGGGTGCCGGCCGCCCAGTAATACCGCCGATTCTTGGGGTCGCGGCGTTCGTCATAAACGGCAGGCCAGGGGCTTACGTTCATGGGGCAAACGAGCAACTCCGGCGCCGGGGCCTCGTTTCCCGGAGAATCTGCGGTCGCCGAGGTCGGAATGTTGACGTTGTACAACAAATGGTCCCGCCAAGCGTTGCGTTCTCGCATCATCGCAATCACGCGGGTAGCAATCACCGCTGCCCGATCAAACCGGGCGTGGTCGTCATATTCCAGGCTGATGGCGATCGCCGGCACGTCGTTTAAGGCCGCCTCGCTCGCCGCGGCGACGGTGCCGGAGTACAGCACATTGATGCCGACGTTCAGCCCACCGTTGATGCCACTGACGACCAAATCGGGCGCCGCTACTGCCGATGCATCGTCGTCCGACCCGTCACCTTCCGTGACGGATGCAAACTTCGCCAGCCCCAATTTCACACAGTCCGCCGGGCTCCCCTCGACCGCCCAGCCTAGCCGGCGTTGACTGCCATCGGCTTCCGTGGCGAAGACCTCCTTGGCCATCAGCGGGGTCAGAAACGTGATCGAATGGCCGACACCACTCTGCTCCGTGGCCGGCGCCACGACCGACACCTCGGCAATCTTCGCCAGCTCCCGCTGCATCGCCGCCAACCCCGGGGCGTAGATGCCATCGTCGTTTGTCAAAAGAATTCGCATCCCACCATCATACCGAGGGCCCGCGGTCGAGAAAGGATGAAGCAGGAAACCGCCAAGACGCCAAGACGCCAAAGAATACAGCCAACGCTCGGAATAAACTCTTCGGCGGGTCGTGCCTTGGAGACGTCATCCGGTCATCCCGTCAGATTTCCTCCAAACCTCAGCGTCTTGGCGTCTTGGCGGTTCATTCTTCAGCGTCGATAATTTCGATTCACTTTCGCCACGCCCAACACAAACGCATCGCCAATGGCCACTCATTCCACGACTGACCCCTCTACGCCCAGTTCGCCTGCCGGCATCGCCGACGAGAAGGTGCTGGTGTTTGACTTTGGTTCGCAATACGCCCAGTTGATCGCCCGCCGGGTCCGCGAGCAGCATGTTTACTGCGAGATCGTTCGCAACGATCTACCCGCCGAGCGGATTAAAGAGCTGGCGCCGCGAGGGATAATCCTCTCGGGCGGACCTAATAGCGTGTACGACCCGGGCGCCCCACAGTGCGATCCGGCGCTGTTTGAGCTGGGCATTCCCGTGCTTGGCATTTGCTACGGAATGCAGCTCGCTTGCAAAGCACTCGGCGGCGAGGTGAAGAACGTCTCGTCTCGCGAATACGGCCGAGCCCATTGTTCAGTGCTGAGCGATGTCGACCTCTTCGCCAACGTGCAGGGCGAGACCGAAGTGTGGATGAGCCATGGCGACCAAGTGACCGCCATCGCCGACGACTTTACCGCCCTGGCCGCTACCGACACCTGCCCCTATGCCGCCGTGCGGCACAACCGCTTGCCAGTGTACGGCTTGCAGTTTCATCCCGAGGTCACCCACTCCGTTGAAGGCAAGACGGTCCTCGGAAATTTTCTCAAACACGTTTGCGGCACAACGGGCCAATGGCGGCTGGGCGACTTTGCCGAGCAGACCATTCGCCAAGTCCGCGAGCAAGTTGGCAGCGACCGCGTCATTTGCGGCCTTTCGGGCGGCGTCGACTCCGCGGTGGTCGCCGCGCTACTGGCCAAAGCGATCGGCCCGCAGCTTACCTGCATCTTGGTCGACAACGGTCTGCTGCGCAAAGACGAAGAGCGGGCCATCGTTGAAGAGTTCACCAGCCACTTCCAAACCGACCTGCACGTGGTCCATGCCGAAGAGGAATTCCTCGAGCAACTCGCCGGCGTTACCGATCCGCAAGTCAAACGGAAGCGAATCGGCAAGACGTTCATCGACTGCTTCAAACGAGAAGCGGACAAAGTGACGGACGCCAAGTATCTGGCTCAGGGGACGCTCTATCCCGACGTGATCGAAAGTGGCGGCTCGGTCGATGGCCCCGCCGATAACATTAAACTGCATCACAACGTCGGCGGCCTGCCCGAGGAATTGGGCTTCGAACTAATCGAGCCGCTGCGAGATCTCTTCAAAGATGAAGTCCGCCAACTTGGTTTGCAACTTGGCTTGCCGGAGGAAATCGTCTGGCGGCATCCCTTCCCTGGCCCCGGCCTTGCGGTCCGCTGCCTGGGCGAGGTGACCAAGGAAAAGCTCGACACCCTACGCGATGCCGATGCGATTGTCGTTGGCGAGATCAAAGCCGAGGGCCTGTATCGCGCGACCAGCCAGGCCTTCGCAGTGCTCTTGCCCGTGCAAAGCGTCGGCGTGATGGGCGACAGCCGCACCTACGACAACGCCCTGGCCGTCCGCTGCGTCAACACGGACGACTTCATGACCGCCGACTGGAGCCACCTGCCGCACGAGCTACTAAGCCGCATCAGCACCCGTATCATCAACGAAGTAAAAGGCGTCAACCGCGTGGTATACGATATCAGCTCGAAGCCCCCCGCAACGATCGAGTGGGAGTGACCTGAAGGCGGAAGGGCGACGGCGGAAGGCGGAGCGTATAATGAAGGTAGCCGCGAACGGCTGCATTTGCCGGCGGCCAAAGCGTCGTCGGAGTCAAAACACAAAGGGTGTGATTTGATGTCACGATTCGAACTTGAATACTGGTCCGACGGTCCGTGGATGGTAGGCCGCCTGAAAGGCGTACCGGGTGTGTTTAGCCAGGGCGCGACGCTTGAGGAGCTTGAAGAAAACATCCGCGACGCCTACCGTATGATGACCGGCGATAGCGAAGCAGCGCCCGCCGGTGCGAAGACCAAGCCGATTGTGCTAGAAGCATGAAGCGTCGCGACACGACATCTATCGCAATCCCGCTACCGGACGTCAAGCTCCCATTCCGCGTCACTGCGAGATCAGCGAAACCGTCTGCCGAATGATTCGCAAGCAGCTTGGCATTGGTTAGTACAGGAAGGATGCCCTCATCGTGTGGCGAATACTCAAGTGGACGCTTTTTGCTCTCGTTGGCGTTGTCTCGTTAGGGATGATCGCGATTGCCGTAAGTCTCCTAGCTCCGCCACCGGCAATTCAGGTCGGCAAGCAAACGACGGTCATCAGCAGTCCGCTTACCGAGGAGGGGCTGCCCGATTACGAAGCCTACTTGCTTGAGCGAAACGCCGAGGGCGTTACGCCAGAAAATAACGCTGCGGTGCTGCTGACCCGGGCACTCTGGCCATCCGAAATTGAGCCCGCAGATCAACAGCCGATACTCGATGCCCTCGGCATACGCGAAACGCCCTCCGAGGCCGAAGCACTCTCGCCACTTGATTCACCAGAATTGGAGGTTCGGTTGTCTGAAGTTCTCGGTGACGAGACGGGAGGAGCGGGCGCCGAATTTATCGCACGGGCCCACCAGCGACCTTGGACGACCGAGCAGGCGCCGGCCTTGGCGGAGTGGGTAGCCGAAAACCAAAGCCCACTCGACTTGATTGTCGAAGCAACCAAACGGCCGCGTTATTGGTTTCCGTCGCCGACGTTTCTAAATGATCGCTACGATATGCTGATCGAAACTCTCCTGCCTCAGGCACAAGCGTCCCGTGCTGCCGCTCGTGGGTTGGCGATACGAGCGATGCACCATCTGGGGGAAGGCCGTACCGAGCAGGCGTGGCGAGATACGATGGCCACCTACCGGCTATCGCGATTTATTGGCAACGGTTTCTCGCTTGTCGAAGCGTTGGTTGCGATTGCGCTCGATACCACCGCTAATCGGCAGGCGGTCGCGATTCTGCATTACGCCGATCTACCACGCGAAAAAGCGGCCGCGTTTCTGCGAGACTTAGAAACCCTTGAACCGCTGCCGCCCATGTGGTCTTTCATCAACGATGGCGAGCGGCTGTTCTATGCCGATAGCGTGCTTGCGACACACAGCGGCAAAGACCCACAGTTTGACGGCGCCCTGAACGAACGTTTTGATGCAAACCTGGTGCTTCGAGACGGGAACGAAGTCTACGACGAGTGCGTCGCAGCGATGAGAGGACCCGATCACGTCTCCAGAATGCTCAGCTTGAATGATTTTGAAGGCAGGCTGGAGCAGAGGGTTACAGCTGCTTCTCAGTCTTACGGAAGACTAGCACTGACGCCGTTCAGCCGTAGAGTACGCAGCGAAGTGATATCGGATATTTATGTCGCGCTTATGACTCCAGCCGTTTCGGCCGCATTCTCGGCACAGGAACGTCGAGAGGTCACTCACGAATTAGCAATCACCGCCGCGGCGCTCGCGGTCTACCGCGCTGAGCATGGCGAGTACCCTGCTGTGCTGGACGACTTGGTTCCGAAGGTGCTTGAGGAGTTGCCGATCGATCTCTACTCAGGCAAGCCGTTCCTTTACGAGCGGAAAGCCGATGGCGGCTATTTGCTCTACAGCGTCTTCGAGAATGGCGTCGACGATGGTGGGGACGACCATGGAGGCGAAATCATCGCTGGTGACTGGGTCGAGGAGCGGCCGCTCGGGTTTGACGCGGAGCAGGCGGACTTGGTGATCCGCGTGCCGCTACCGCCAATCGATGCCCCGATGCCAGCCGTTCCTTGATTGAGAAAACCGCTCGCTGCGACGCACTACCAGAAGAGTCCGACTGTGAGGGCGACGATCATCACCAGCCCTGCGAGCAGTTTGCTGGCGGCGCCCCAGAGGCGGCCGATCAGGGCGCCGTGGCCGGCGGCGAAGCTTTCTGCTTCGGTCCGGCGGCTCCACCGTTGGCCCAGGTAGGCGCCGGCAAACGAACCGAGCGCACTGCCGCCAAGTGCCGCGACCAGCGGGCCGACGATCGGGACGGGCACGCCGATGATTGCCCCGGCGATGCCGCCGACCATCGCGCCAATGGCCGCGAGCAACACCGCCCGGCGACTGGCGCCCTGTTTCGCCGCGCCCATCGCGCCAGCGGCAAGTTCGGCAAGTTCCCCCGCACCGGCAATCGCGGCGAGGCCAATCACCAGCGGCCAGCCAATGCCCAGCCCGCTTGCCGACGGTCCGCCCCACGCTAGCAGCGCGGCTCCGCCGACTACTAGCCAATTGCCAGGCAGGCCAACGAGGTTCGACAGCCAGGCGGCTAGCGAGGTTGCTAGCAACAGGGCGGCCATCAAAAAGTAGAACCAATCAGACACAGGGGCTTACGCACTTTGCAGGAGGGATCGATCGCGAGAGCGACTTTACCACGCCACGCTGGCCGATCGGTAGCGGGTGAGAGAACGAAGCGCGAAGGCACGCTTCTATCGCATTGCCGACTGCTCTTTCGGCCACTGGGGCATCCTGGCTATTCTTCCGCACCCTGTTCCCTTGGATGCTCCGAAGCTAGCGAAGGCGCCACGCGATGAAACTGCGAGAAGTTTTTTATGCCTTGGGCATTAAGCCCCAGCCGCGGACCTACGGCTTCGAGGTGCAGACGCAAGACCTGGGGCAGTACGGGCCGATTCAATATGCCCGCTGGCTGCATCCGCGTGCTTATGACCATCAAGTGAAGCCGGCAGAGATTGACGCATTGCGGCAGTTTATCGAGCCGGGCGATTTGTGCGTCGACGTTGGCGCCCACTGTGGCGACACCGCCGTGCCGATGGCGATCGCTACTGGCACAGACGGCTGCGTAGTGGCGATGGAGCCCAACCGCTACCTGTTTCCGGTGCTGGAAGAAAACGCCCGGCTGAACGCTGAACGAGGGCGAAT
This sequence comes from Planctomycetota bacterium, assembly GCA_039182175.1. Taxonomy (GTDB): domain Bacteria; phylum Planctomycetota; class Planctomycetia; order Pirellulales; family Lacipirellulaceae; genus JBCCQL01. Next base: position 2,276 of record JBCDCL010000092.1, on the reverse strand, counting down.
CGACTGCGTCATGGCAGCCGCCACGCCCGAGCCGGGGACGTATACTTTCGGCTATACCGATCCCGGATTCTGCAACGGTGGCGCCGATGGCAAGCTGACGTGGTGGCGACGGCGTGCGCAATTTCCCCTCCAGGTCGAAGGCAAGAATCTCGACACACTGCTCCGTACACAATACGCCGATCGCCTCGACAGGCTGCGGTACATCAAGACCGATACCGAGGGGAACGACCTGGAGCTTTTGCGTTCGCTCACCGGTCTGCTAGCCGAGTACCGACCCCACCTACGGGTAGAGGTCTACAAGTTCTGCTCGACCGAGTATCGCGAGCAGCTCTTCCATCTGCTCGACGGCCTTGGCTATCAGGTTCGCGCGATGCCGAGCGACCGCGATTTCTTCGGCAAGCCGCTCACGGCTGCCGGCGTGCGAGCAATCGAGCACGGCGACATCTTCTGCGTACCAAGCGAAGCGGCAACGCAAGCCGCCTAAGGCGAAGGCGGAGTGGGGAAGGCGGAGTTCGCCGTTGGGGATGCGGCTGCGCCCTTTCGGGCAAGGCGTTCCTCCCTACAATTAGGGGCTTGAAATCGTGCCTTCCGCCTTCCACGCTCCCCCTCCCGCCTTTCCGCTCCACTATGCCGCCCAACCAGAAGTACATCTACCAGATCGCTGACCTCACGAAGAAGCATGGCCAGCGAGAGGTTCTCAAAGAGATTCAGTTGGCGTTCTACCCGGGCGCCAAGATTGGCGTACTGGGCCGTAATGGCGCCGGCAAAAGTACGCTGCTGCGGATCATGGCGGGGATCGACAAAGAGTTCGAAGGCAAAGCAGAACTGACCGAGGGTTTTACCGTCGGCATGTTGCAGCAAGAGCCCGAGCTGGACGAGTCCAAGGATGTCATGGGCAACGTTATGGAGGCGGTTGCCGAGAAGAAGGCGATCCTGGAAGAGTACGACAAGATCGGCGAAGCGTACGGCGAGCCTGATGCCGACTTTGAAAAGCTAGGCAAGCGGCAAGAAGAACTCGACGCGGTGATCGCAGCGGGCAACCTGTGGGAACTTGATCGGCAGATCGAGATTGCCATGGACGCCATCAACCTGCCGCCCGGCGACGCCGATGTGTCGAAGCTCTCCGGCGGCGAAAAACGTCGTGTGGCGCTCTGCCAGATATTGCTTCGCAAGCCCGACCTGCTGCTGCTCGACGAGCCGACGAACCACCTCGATGCCGAGAGCATCCTGTGGCTCGAACACCACTTGGCGGAGTATCCGGGCACGATCGTGGCGATCACCCACGACCGGTACTTCTTGGATAACGTCGCCCAGTGGATTTTGGAAATTGAGTACGGCCGGGCGATTCCGTTCGAGGGCAACTACACAGCGTGGCTCGAACAGAAAGCAAAGCGGCTGGAGCTCGAGGAGAAGCAAAAGTCCGCTCGCCAAAAGACGCTCACGAAAGAACTCGAGTGGATTCGCACCAATCCCAAAGGGCGGCAGAGCAAAAACAAGGCTCGCATCAAAAACTACGAAGAGATGGCGGCCAAGGAATTCGAAGAGCGGACCGAGGAACTCGAAATCCAAATCCCGCCCGGCCCGCGGCTTGGTGATCAGGTTATCGACGCGGTGAACCTGACCAAGTGCTTTGGCGACAATGTGATCTTCGAAAACGTCAACTTCCGCCTGCCACCGGGGGGCATCGTCGGCATCATCGGCCCCAACGGCGCCGGTAAGACGACGCTGCTCAAGATGCTGATGGGGCAGGAAGAACCAACCAGCGGCGAATTGAACTTCGGCCCCACCGTTGCTCTCGGCTACGTCGACCAAAGCCGCGATAACCTCGATCCCAACAAGACCGTCTGGGAAGAAATCTCCGGCGGCTTGGACCTGATCGAGATGGGCAAGCGGCAGGTCAACAGCCGGGCGTATGTCTCGCGGTTCAACTTCCAAAAGAGCGACCAGCAGAAAAAGGTTGGCGTGCTGTCGGGCGGTGAACGGAACCGGGTGCATCTGGCGAAGCTCCTCCGCGGTGGATCGAACGTTTTGCTGTTGGACGAACCGACTAACGACCTCGATGTCGACACACTACGCGCCTTAGAAGAAGCGGTGGCGACGTTTGTCGGTTGTGCCGTGGTGGTCAGCCACGACCGCTGGTTCCTCGACCGCTTGGCGACGCACATCCTGGCGTTTGAAGGTGACGGCTACGTCCACTGGTGCGAAGGCAACTTCTACGCCTACGAACAGCAACGCCACGAACGCCTCGGCACCGACGCCGACGAGCCGAAGCGATT
>JBCDCL010000091.1:0-8536 GCA_039182175.1 Planctomycetota bacterium | reverse complement strand
CACGGGGGCGGCATAATTCAGCCAAGTTCCCGTAACACGACTCGTAAGCTCACGACCGAGCATTCCAATCAATCGGCCTTCGCGATCGACGACGGCGCCCCCTGCAGCGCCCGGATTGCTCGTTACTGCATCGAGTATCAGAACATCGTCGCCGTCGATTCGCTGCAGCGGACCCCGCCGGGCCTTCAGTGGAGCGACCGCCGCCACGACGCAGCGCTGTACGGATACCGGCTCGTCGCCACTTGCGATGCCGAAGACGTTGGCGAGCGCGAACGCTCGTTGCCCACTGTAGACCGCAGGTTTTGCGGCAAGATCGAAATAACCGAGCGATTCTCCCGCGGGATCAAACTTCAGGACGGCGACCTCTGCAATCGGATCGGCGCCGAGCACGACCGCGGAATAGCGATCGCCCGTGTGCGTCACGACAGTTACTTGACCACCATCAAGAACCAAACTGTTGGCCGTCAGCACATGCCCTTCCGGCGAGATCAAACAACCCGTTTGATAGGCTTCGATTCTTCCCAAGCCGCCGGCGCCATAGATTTTGACAACGCGAGTCGCTGCGTCTAGCACATCGCGAGGCGTCAATTCGCTCGCGACGAGTTGCTGCACGGTCCCGGTTGCTAGCGCAACTGCGAGCATAAAGAGTCTTGCGCTACACACACGCCCGACCATCAATCGCCCCTCTCGCGTGTCGGAGCGAACTGTTTCTCTGACTCTTTCGGATTCGTCGGTGATTCGTCGTCTTGCCATTGGCTAACGCTAAACTCGAGCCAAGGTGTATCGCCATGTTTGATCATCCATTCGGCAGGCCAGACCCCATCTTTTCCAAGACGGAAGTCGCTGAATTCTATACGGCACGAATCGACACCTTCTCCAGACCGATAGTTGATGCCGACAAGATCGTAAGTCTCCCGATCGAAAAAGAATTCGGCGGTTGCTCCGTCCGCTTGGAGAGCAAGTGTGTTACACAGTTGAAAGGACGATCCCCACGGTGTTTGGCCGATTGCCTCAAGAGGAGCTGGCAAATCACCTGTCATGAGTCCTCGGCATAGACTGATGGCAGCCAAGAAATCGCCAGAACCGGGCGGCCCCTTTTGATCCGGCAGCGAGCTGTTCGGGTCAGCCCAGTATCGGCCTTGCTTTGATGTAAAGTCGGCGCGTTGCGGGCCCAATTTTAGAGCGACGGGGTTGCCCTGATTGTCCATGCCGCGAATGCTCCAGGCTTCCGCCTCACGGGCGCCGCGAGCTACTTGAGGGCACGCCTGTAGCACCGCTTCTCGCATGGAGCGGTTGAAATAGTAATTTACATAGCCAGGCCGAGCCTTGTAGCAAGCGGTAGCACGAGACGGCTTATCCGACGAGCTTTCTTTCCCTTTCGGCGTAGTAGCCTTTAGCTGCTTGGCAACGAGTTCCTCTAGTTGAGCGGCGCCGTGGCGGCGATCCAATCGGACAACTGCAGTGAAGCTGTCGTAGCCGCGGCGGAACACGATCGGCACTCGCCAGCCGGGGGGATAGGTGCTCACCGCATTCTGAAGCGAGTTGGCAGACGTGATTTCTCGATCAGCAAAGCGAATAATCTCGTCGCCATACCGCAGACCGCGTCGGTAGGCGTCGCTACCTTCGCTAATTTGATCGACGACCACTCGGCCACTACCCGTGGTCCGCACGGTTAGTTGCAGCGATGCATGATCGACCAGGCGACCACACATAAGATGCGACAGATAACGCTGGACCTGGTTCGCCGATATGGCATAGCCAATACCGACGTTCACGCGACCTCGCTTCTCGAACGACGCGCGTCCGTTGATTCCGATCAGCCGACCTTGTCCGTCATACAGCGGTCCACCAGAGTTGCCCGGGTTAATAGCTGCATCCGTTTGCAGGCAGTCGGCATACTCAAGTAGACTTCCGGACGGATATTGATAGCGACGAACGCCCGAGATGATCCCGTGAGTGATTGTGGGCTGAAAGTCGTGGGCGAGTAGAAATGGGTTGCCTGCGACGAACGCTTCGTCGCCGATTTGGACGGCGTCGCTGTTTGCCCACTCCGCCACAGGCCAGTCTTCGCTGCCTTTGTCGCTCGGACGCGGTTGATCGCTCCCGATCAATTTGATCAAGGCGACATCGCCTGGAGGATCCAAGCCGACGAGCACGGCATCGACCAAGCGGCCATCGGGCAGCCCGCACTTCATAAAAGGTCCGCACGGAGCGACTACATGAAAGTTCGTCACGGCAAGACCGTCGGCAGAGACAATCACGCCCGAGCCGCCACCTTGCCCGGCGTCATCGAAGATAGCAATTGTCGCCGGCGTAATCTTCCGGGCGACAGAGATACGCCGCTCCTCCTCAGCAACAACGACTGAGTCGGGCGCTTGAGCCATCGCTGGCACAACGAAAGCCAAGAGAGAGAGCGACGCCACGGCCACAGCCATCAATGACAACCGTAGAGAGCGGTGCATGTTGGTCGCAGGCCTGATCACCGTATCAGCCTCGCTTGGCCGAGGTGGACGGAGCCTCTGATGCCTGATTGCCGCTCAACCCGCAGCCGTAGCTCTCTTGCGTTCATCAGCGGTAGCACAAGATCGAGTGGCAATGCTGCGGCGTTGAACTCCCTTCGCAGTTCTTGCTTGCGGTCGATCTCGATGACAAGTCGCACGGAGCCAGACGGCGACGAATCGGGGGCGATGTCGGCGACACAGCGAAACTCTGTGTAGCCCTCGACATCGTAAGCAACCGTCCCGCCCGCAGTTATTGATAGCCCTCTATCGAAATCGCGTCGACGTAGGTCATCGGTAAGCGGATCTCTCGCGACGAGTGGTCCGCCCCAAAGCGCGGCGTTGGTCCGAAACACCGGCCAAGCAGCACTTAGCTCGCGATCACGAAGTGGTCCGAAGAGCGGGTCATTCTCGGTTGCCAAAGGCGCTAGGTCACTCAAATAAGTGAGTCGTCCGTAGCTGAAGTCGATCTCACTCACGTTTGAAAGCGGAACGGTGACGTCGACGCCAGCAGCTGTTGTGACAGACAAATCGGCAGCTAACAGGCGCAGGCGTTTGGCGAATAGCTGCATCCCGCCGCGAGTTGCCACCAAGGGGTGTGGGTCAACTCGAACGCCGGATGATTCAGAAGCAAAGACGATGCCAAAGATTTTCTCTCGCGACACATCGAGTGGCTGCTCATCCAAGTAGAGACGCACTGCCGATCGGCCGATCGACTCGACGTATCCCTCAACATAGTCCAGCGAATCAGCTGTCTTCGGCCGAGTTACGATAAGATCGCTCGTTGACGATCGCTTACGCATCGCCTGCCACGGCTCGACGAATCCCTCGGGCGATTCCGGCAGGCGGATGCAACGAATTCGGTCGATACCGATGTCGACTTCCGCCGGCGTAGCTCGGTCTGCGTCAGATAAGCCGATCCGCAGCTTGGACCCTTTTGGCGAACTTTCTACGCTCTCGATCGGCAGCACCGAGCCGTCACGTAGGTAGATCGCACCCGCCTGCTGATCCTCGTCCGGCGAGTTAGAACTCACAAACTGAAGTGTCGGCAACGCGCCTGCGGCTACCGCGACTTGGGCGCCGGAAGCTTTCGCTAGAACTAAACGTTCCTTCGAGAGCGAAGTGAGCGTTCCGCGGACAGTAGTACCGTCTATCATCGCTGCTTCGACGATTGCATCGCAGTAGGCCGCTTGTTGATGAAAGCCAAACAAAGCGACATATAGCGTGACGCTTTCGAGCAACCGCAACGCTCTGGGCCGACATCTGAAGTAATTAGGTTTGCAGTTCAATCCAAAACTCACAGCTAGGGACCGTCGGCGGACTCTACGGCTTCTTCTGTTGCCAACGACTGAAAGTAAGCTTCGATCACTTCCCGATAGTACGCGGGAAAGTCGCGACCAATTTGCTGGGTGACACGATCGCGTTCTTGCGGCGGCAGCGAGCCCCAATCGCCGCCAGTTGCAATCTCTCGCCGGTCGACGTCACCCGGACCTTTCATATCGCCAGGCTGACTCTCTTGCATCGGCGTTGAGGGCGCCGAGGGGCGACTACCTGCGGCTTGTTGCTGTTGTTGCTGTTGCTGCTGCTTTTCGGCGTCCTCGATCATCTTGTCCAAGGCATCGATCACTTCTTGCTGCAGTTGCTGCTCGGGATCAGCCGTCCGTCCAAGCCGAAGCCGCCGATCAATGTCATTCATCGAACGGGCGAGATAGCCAGGCGAATCAGGCTCCGCCGCCTGCGTATCTCGCACGATCAATTTGGCAATCGTGACATGCCGACGCCCGGCCTGAGCAGAGGCCTCTAGCACTCTCTCAGCATGAAGTGTGGCGGCCTCTAATTCGACGAGCTGGTGATGCGAAACGGCACGGTAGTAGTAGACCAGCACCGGAGCGACGGTCTCACTAGCGTCGACGCCAGCCAACCAAGCGAGACATTCTTCGTAATAGCGATTGGCATGCAATTTACCAGCGACAAGCAATGCGAGATTGTTGCGGAGGGCGGCGGGCAAAGCATCTTCTGGCGGCGAAATGCCTTCTTTCGCGTCTGTTGACGCACCAATCCATGCGGGCGGATCAAATAAGTCTGCTGCGACAGGATCATCCAAGCGTCTCAGCAGCTCAGCTGCTCGTGGGTCACGATCGCCAAGCAGAACGGCAACGTTTGCAACGTCGCCTAACGTCGCGGTGGACTTGCTGTACGCTGCCTGCAACTGCGCTTCTAAGTCGGCAGCGTCCGGCTGCTGTTTAGCCCAAGTGTGTAAGGACTCTGGGACTGAGGGTGGTTCCGCGTCCGCGTCACGCTTAACACCCGCAGCACTGGCGACATTGGCCGAACGCATAAGCGCCAGCAGGAACGCGTGGCGCCACGGTAGTGCGTTCATCAGCAGCACGACAACTGGCCTCTGTAGGTCCCAAAACTACTGACTGCATTATCAGCCAAAAGTGCATAAGTCACAACGCGAACCTGCGTTGGGACAAAGAAACCACGCGACGCAAACCGAACGCCACGCGATGTAATTTAGCGAGCGGGCGATTTCCCAACGTTTTTCATCGCACGTATGAGCTTCGATTGCCGGGCGGCGAGACGATTGAGGGCCTCTTGAGCGTCAGCGACCTCCACTTCGCCGGCTTCCCGCATTTCATCCCAAAACGTCGTCCGGCGTAGGATACGGGACTGTATCGCGCGGATCATGCGTAGTTCTGCCAGCTTATCGACAACGGGCGGGGCGCCCGGCTCTCCGCCCGGTGCGCCCTGCTGACCCTGTTTCTGACGCTCCTCCAAATCCATGAGCGTCTTATCGAGAGAGGTGATTGCCTCTTCCAAGCTCTCGATAATGTCTTGTTCGAGTCGCTGCGTCACAGCCGCCGTCTTTGTGTCACGCAATCGCTCCGCCACAACTTGCATGTCGTCACGCACCTGCTCAATCACCTCAGGAAAAGCGATCGACTGGCCATCTTCTAGCAACAGATCTAACGCGCGGTTGGCGGACAGGGCGAGCTGATCCTCACGATTCGCGAGCCCAGCCGCTGCGATCTTGGTTGCCCGTCTCCCGCGGTTTGGGCGATCTTCTTCGGTCTGCTGCGTTAGCTGCAAGATGTCAATTTGCTCGGCCAGCATCCTGCGTAGCCGTGTTGCGAGTTTTGTCAGCCGGCGTTGCAACTCCTCCTCTCGCAACTGCCGAAGAGCTTGCTCGACTTCTTCCTTGGCGTCTTCCAAACGTCGTTGCGCTTCGGTCTGTTGCTCGCCTGCCTTGCCCCGCTCACTTTGCTCTAGCTCTTCGACAGCTTCCAGCATTCGCTGCCGGGCAGCCTGCAGTTGCTGAGACGCTCGCTCTCCCGCTGATTCGGGCTTACCCGATTCGCCAGATGAATCGCCCGGCTGCGCACCTTGGGGCGTGCCTTCCGGCGCCGGTTGATCGCCGTCTGGATTCTCGCCTGAGGGGGTTTCATCCGACTGCGTCTGTCTCAGCTCCTGCACCTTCTTCGCCAGGTCTGCCTGACGTGCTGCGAGCCTCGCCACATCGGCATCCGTTGGCGTCGCCCGGCGGAGTTCTTGCTGCACGGCAATAAGACGCTTGATTGCTTCTCGCAAAGCTTTGAGCCGTTTCCGCTCTGCTTCATCGCGAGCCTCGTCGGGGTCGGCCAGCATTAGGCGAAGCAAGACTTCCAACTGCGATGCAAGCGTCGCTTGGTCACGCGACGCGGCTGCTAGCCGCTCTTGCTCGAGAAGAGAGACAATCGTGTCAAAGCGCTCTGGAAGAGCGAGTTCTTGGCTTTTGCGGATGGCGCCGCGGAGTTGCTCTGCACGCGCAGGATCTTCTGCCTCGGTGAGTTCTGCGATGCGTTTGGCGAGTGCCTCCAAGCGATCGAACTTACGAGCCAGCTCGGCTTGCTCCGCAGCCAGATCAGTCAGTGGCGCCGCGTAGACGACAGCTGCTGGACTTAAAATGAGAAGAGACAAGCAGACAACAAAGATCAGACATTCCGCCAAGCAGACAGGTCGTCGGGCATGAATCAACTCGCTGTTGTTGATAGTAGTATTCATCGATTTGTCGTTCGACCGCTACTCAAGCAGTAATTGGCGAACTTGGTCTCGTCGCGTCTTGTCGGTGGCTCGCCGGACCCGCTGTTGGTCGTCGATTACCTGGCGGAGCATTGCGAGAACTTCGTTGTAAGTCTCAAGCGATTGCATCTGCTTGAGCACCGTGTCCATCTGCTCAGCGATTTCGGCCGCCAGCTGCGAGACACTCTTTCGTTCGTCTCGTGTCACGTCTGGCTTGTTCAATCCGCGAAGCAAGCGACGCAGTCGAGGTAGGTCTGTGGCGCCGATCTTTAGCAGCGGCTTTGCGATTTGCGTTTGAATTCGGTCGACCAAATCTTCGTTTTGGATACGGTTATGCACCAGCTCAAGGTGAATCGCCTCGAATGACTCGCCGACGCTCAGCGTCTCTTGCATGATCTTGCCCGAGGTATCTACCAAGCGTGCTGTCTGCAGCCTAGCAGAAGCCGGGGTGGGTAGGACCGTCTTTGGAGTCGATTCACCTTCACTTGATGAGGTTTCCTCTACATTAGCGACCGATCGCTCTAGTCGGCGAGCCTCGGCGACGGTTTGCTCAAAGGTCCTTCGCAGATTGATTTCTCGCTCTTCGATTCTCGCCAGCAGCTGATCGGATGTAATCACTTGCAGCGTGTACGACTGGCTGGTGGTCGTTCGGCTTTCCTTTCGCAAATCGCAGCGATCTTTCGCTTCGGCGTCGAGGGTTACCACCTGACCTGGTTGCAGTCGGCCTGCGTTCAATCCTTGTGCAAATCGCTCGGTTAGCAGATCGACAGTGGCGTCGAACGCTGCACTGGTTGCACTACTGCTGGGGATATCGAACATGCGTAGCGGGGTCGCCTGACCGTCGATCTCCATTTTGAGACCTGCCGAAGCCACGCCGTGATCATCTTCTAGTTCAACGCGAACACCGATGAGCGCATCAGGAGTAATTGCCGGTCCCACTCCGGCAAGCTGAAGTGTCACCTGTGGCAGTGTATCGCGCTGAACGCTTAACGGAATCAGATGCGGCTTATCAGAGAGAATCCCATCCGTATCCTTCATCTGAATCTTCAGCACGCGATCGTCCACGATTGGTGGGATCGAGACGGAGAACTCTTGCGTCCCCGTTTTGAGTGCTACTCTTGGCTGCAGATCCTGCGAGCCGTCGTTGCCTTCGACAATGACCGACGCGAGTGCCTTGCTGGCCTGTAACTGGAGCGAGGCAGACGAACCTTCTGGAATCTCACCAATCGCGGAAATCGGTACGCTGCGAGTCGGCAGACCTAAATAGTCGGGGGGCGTGACTTCAACGTTGGCCGTAGTAATGACGGGGCGAGACGCCACGACAATTTGCATCGGTTCAACACGTCCATCGTCGGCGACAATGCGTAGATCGACGTCAGATCGGATATCGGCCAGCGTCTGCATAAATCGCTGATAAGCATTCTCGCCTGCTGTCGGCTTGCCCACTCTCGCGAACGACTCGCGCCCACGCGGCCCGTCTTCAAAGCGATAATGCAACCAGACAGTCGCCGGACATTCATGGCCGTTTGTTAGATCAGCCAAAACCGAAATCACCGCAGAGTCACCACGGGCAATCCTTCGACGCCAAACACCGTCGTCTCCTTTGGCGAAGCCTTCTAGCATTAGCTGAACGCGACGCGGCCACGCCTCGGTCGAGAGCGCGATTCGTTTGGAGTAAAAAGCTGCCGCGTCGGGCCACACTGCGAAGAAGCCTAGCACCGACATCAGGCAGATGATCGCGATTACCGACCAACGCCGGAGGCGTGTCGTTTTTACGATAGCTGGTTCGCCGATGCGACTCAGCACGCCAAGAGCACGCTGCGTTGTCTCTTGTGCAAGGCGGGGGTCGCACGGCCGTGCGGCCTGTTGAGCAGTGTGCAGATCAACTGCCGTTAACAGCGAATCCTCGAACTCCGGATGTCGATCCTCGATCAGCGAGGCGAACTGCAGATCGCTCACGGATCGCAAGAGCGGCT
>JBCDCL010000090.1:0-8549 GCA_039182175.1 Planctomycetota bacterium | reverse complement strand
CGCGTTCGAGCGTTCAGTTCAGAAATGTCTTCGCGGACATCGTCTTCCGGCCGTGCCCGAGTCGTTCGCCACAGGGTCTGGCGCCGCTCGAGCAAATGATCGAGCTGTTTACGAAGGTCATCCTGCGACCGGCTCAAATGAGCGGCTTCGCTACGGAGCGACTGCACGTGCAGTGCCCGCTCTTGTTGCTCCGCCAATTCGGCCAGCCGCGTCAACTGCTTGCCGAGCGTATCGACGAGCGGATTCATCCGCGGATGGGCATCGCGGCAAACGCAAATGTCCGATGCCGTGGAGCGAGCCAGTCGTGCAACTTCGCTCTCCAGGTCTTCGGTCAATCGGCGAGCAACGGCGAGTCCCGCCCGTTGATCGGCCAGCGGTAAACTCGGCTCGGCGTCGTCGGGGTGAATGGCCGACAACTCGGACCGCACTTCCGCTTCGCGTGCTTCTAGCTCGGCAAGCGTCGCACGCCACTGTTCGAGTTGGCTTTCGAGTTCGTCGATCCGTGGTCGCCAGACGCGTGCCACACGCGACGCTGCGGCACGTTCAGTCTCTTCGGCAATGGCTTGGTAACGCAGATTCGATTCGACTTGAGCAAGCTCACGCAGAACGCCTTGCAGTGCGTTGTCGAGCGTCCCCCGCCGCGTGCGAAGCTCGGCCGCTTCAGCATCAAGCCGCGACAGCACGCCTTCAAGTTCTTCACTCGCCACGCGACGATCGGCCAACCGGCGCTCGATCTCGTGGGCAACGGCGTCGCGTCTCGCCAGTAGCTCTTCCGTGTTCGTAGGCGATGTTTGGCGATGCACCGCAGCAGTGGAATCTTGCTGCAACTCGCGGGCGACCGTCTCCGACAACAGCGAAGCGAGGTCGCAATGCGTCGCAGGCGAAGCGTAGAATACGCGGGCCACGGCGTCGGTTGCTTTGGTTTGCAGCAGAGCCGAGATGGTGTCGCCACCGGCCGCTTGGCCATCGAGGCCTGCAATCGTGAACCGCCCCGAGGCGCCCGCTTCACTGCGGCGACGCAACCGGAAGCGACCAAAGTCTGAACCGACATCAACGTTGCCGGCAAGGTGCTGCAGGTACGTAGGTCGGTCGAGCGACTGCGTCGTGCGAATGCCGTACAGCGTCTCGGCCAGCAGATCGCTTAGCCGACTGGCATCCTCAGAAGCATCGGCAACGGCTACCGATAGGCCTGGCGCAAGGGGACCTAATTCTACCGTCTTTGTTTGCTCAAGCTTTGTGTGTTCAAGAGCGTCGGTAGAAAAGTAGTGGCGATCCGATACGCCAGCGGTCGCGCATTCAATAGCGGCACGTTCGATCTTCATGATCTAGAACCTCTGCATCCCTGCGGTATCGGCGAGGCGTCCCCGCCAGTTCAGTGCCACATTGTGCGCCGTTGCCAGCGATGACGCGACACCAATCTTGTGAAGCTGAATTGCAAGCGGACCTAAGAGGGTACGTGTACGCCGCGGCGAGTGAAGCTGCGGCGGCTAGGCGAATTGCGAAGAGGGGGGCGATGCGTTCGAGCCTGGATTCGCTCGCTAGTCATTCGATCGTTTGTGGGCATACATCCGCCGGTCGGCGGCGTGCAGCATCGCTTGGGGCGACTCGAAGTCGTCCACCGAAAAGGCGACGCCGATGCTAGCAGAGATCGGCGTGGCGCCTGCCGACTCGATCGGCTCGGCAACTGCGAGTTCTAACCGCGCGATGATTTGCTCAGCCGCGGCATGGTTAGAGACGCCGTCAGCGAGCACCACAAACTCGTCGCCACCGTATCGCGCGACCAAGTCTTCATCACGCAACGCATCGCGAAACCGATGAGCGACTTCGCGCAGTGTGCGGTCGCCTGCCAAGTGACCGAGTGTGTCGTTCACTTGCTTAAAGCCATTGAGATCGACAAACAACAACGCAAACGGTTTGCCTTCTTCGAAGCGATTGCCTAGCTCACGCTCAAGCGCGCGACGATCCGGCAACTCGGTCACCACATCATGGCTAAGCCCATGTGCATGCCGGCCATGTTCTCCGGCGCTAGCCCGAACGACCAGCACGCGTTGACCGATGCCCGCGTCTTCGCAGTCAGCATCGCCCGAACCGGCGGCGATGGTTTGCGACTTGAGATGCATCGCTCCCAGCGGCGCGAGTTCAATCCAAAACTCCTCGGCGGTTGTCTGCAACGTGCCGTTTTCGCTGGTGCCCGTTGAGAGCTGATCGAGTTGGCTTGCGAACTCTTCGGGCGAGCACGCTGCCGTCTTCGCCAGGCGGGCGAATGCCTCATTGCACCAAAAATCGTCCGCACTGCGGGGGCCAACGATCGCAACGCCCTCGTCGCATAAATCAAGAGCCGACAACAAGATCGGGCTAGTCATCGGCAACTTATCGGCGGCTAACAGAGGTCGATTCACGGTGCAAATCGCATGGGTACGACTGAGCGTAGGGCGTCGACGAGACCCCTTAATCATCGCGAGCTAACTGCCGCAAGCGAGAATAGCGGGCTCCCGGTCGCAAAGAGAAAACTATGCGTTTCTGGCCAGTTTTCCCCGTAGATAATCGACACCACCTGAAACGTAACTATAATCGGCACTCGCTGGGAGTGGCAAACTGAGAGCGGCTGAGCCCAGCATCCTATCGATCCCTGAGCGAGCAAAGTTGGAAGTTGCTGCTTGATTGTTTTGCAACGGATGGCCTAGTTCTTCAGCGGCCCCACCCACAACCAACCCCCCACCGTTGCTACAAGCCGCGTAGCGACACCCTTCAGGCCGCGACCTTACGCAGCGTTATTTGCTGGTCTACGCCTGCTTTTTTTAGGATTGCGATCCCTGTGTGGATGGCGGTCTGTGCAGTCAGTCTGAGCGAACATGGCGCAAGGATTGCAACGACGGGGCGACGTCGTTTGATCTGCCTCCGTTGCAAGCGTCCAAGGCAACCGTCATCGACACCAAAGATATTGTGTTTGCTGACAGGCGAATTTAGCAGCAGAGAGTTACATCATCATGGTTTTTAAGCAGTTGTTGCCACGCCTGGCGTCGAGCTGGGCGGGGTCAACGCGGCGTAAGCGTTCTATCGATAGTCCCGTCCTGAGCCCGGACGCATTCGAACGCGCCGCGATGGGCGAGCGGATGCGGGTGGATCGCAACGGCTCGATCCTGGCGATTCTTTTGGTCCGACTTGGCGAAGCAAGTAGCGGCCCCGACGCGGTTGATTATCTGGGCCGCGTGCTACAAGACCGGTTGCGTTTGACCGACACCGTCGGCGTGTTGCGCGATGGCCGCCTCGCGATTTTGCTTCCTGACACGCCACGCGATGGTGCGTGGAAAGTCGCCGACGATGTGCAAGAGCTAGTCGGCGGCGGGGGCGTGGGGCCCGAGTTCGAAATTCTGATGTACCCGGAGCGATCGACCGACGACTCGTGGTCCGAAGATTCGATTCACGAACCAGAGCCTGGCGATGCCGAGCAACCGGTAGCAGGGCTTAGCGCTGTGCAGCACAGTGCTCTGCAAAACGGCGCTCTGCAAAATGCGAGGTTAGCAAACGCGGCTATTGATCCCGTTGAGGCGATCTTTGTTCAACCGCTACCGCTGTGGAAGCGATCGATCGACCTTGTCGCAGGCTGCGTCGGCTTGGCCATCGCGACGCCGGTGATTGGCGTGTCTGCAGCAGCTGTAGCCCTCACTTCGCCCGGCGGAGCGTTCTTCAAGCAGTCGCGCGAAGGCCTCGGCGGCCGGCGATTCAACATCTACAAAATTCGCACGATGCGTGTCGACGCCGAGGCCCAAAAAGAGGCCCTGCGTGAGCACAGCGAACAAGATGGGCCGGCCTTTAAGATGACGGTCGACCCGCGCGTCACCCGCGTCGGCCGGCTGCTGCGGGCGTTGAGCATCGACGAGCTGCCGCAACTGCTTAACGTGGTGCGAGGCGAGATGTCACTCGTGGGCCCTCGGCCGCTGCCGATCGAAGAGTCGCAGCAGTGCCAACCGTGGCAACGCCGCCGGTTGCACGTCACGCCCGGCATCACCTGCATCTGGCAAGTCCGCGGCCGGAACATCGTCCCGTTTGACGAGTGGATCCGGATGGACTTGCAGTACGCCCGGGTCCGTTCGCCGTGGAGCGATTTGAAACTGCTGGCAGAGACGGCGCCGGCGCTCATTATGTCGAAGGGTCCACGCTAACGCCCTGTTTGTCGCGCCCATCGCATTCGCTTTTCGCTATCGCCAATTGAGTATGTCGCCAACTTTTTTCAACGACGACGACCTCCAAGACCGCCGCTCGCGTCCGCGGCTGTTGATGGTCGCCGTTGGCTGCCATCCCACCCAGGCAATGGAGTGGCGGCTCGGTTGGCGCCGAGCGATGCTCGCGGCCCAGACGTGCGACGTAACCGTACTGCACGGCCCGGGCGTCCAAAGTGACGAACTGGCGAAGCTGGCTGCCCAGGAGCGGGGCACGAGCGAGGGCATTCGCTTTGTCGGCGTACAGCGTGGCAAGCTTGGTGACGTGCTCAATCGCTCTGAGGTGACTTACTACCTGGGCTACCGCCGCTGGGCACGCAAGGCGTTGCAGGTAGCTCGGCAGCTACACGACGAGCAACCCTTCGACTTGGTTCACCACGTCAATTACTGCGGCTTCCGCGAGCCCGGCATGACGTGGAAGCTGGGCGTGCCCTTCATCTGGGGCCCCGTTGGCGGCACGCAAGACTTCCCGCGGCAGTTTCTCGGGTCGCTTCCCGTTGCGTCGGCAGCCCGCGAAGTCGTACGGACTTGGCTTAACTGGTGGCAGTTGCGGTGCAGCGTACGTGTCCGGCGAGCCGCGAATGCCGCTTCGGCAGTGCTTGCCGCCACGTCGACTGCCCAGCGAGATCTCAAGCAAACGCTCGGCATCGATGCGATTCGCCAACTCGAAACAGGGCTCGACTGCGAAATCGCTCAGCCGCGCACCCTACGCAATCCGGCTGATCCGCTCCGCGTGTTGTGGGCAGGGCGATTGCGGGCGTGGAAGGCGTTGCCGTTGCTTCTGGAAGCACTCGCCCAGTTGCCAGAAACAACCCGCGTCGAAGTTCGCGTACTAGGTAGCGGCCCTTGCCGAGACGCATGGCGACGCAAGGCGGAGCGTCTTGGCGTTGCACACCTCATCGAGTGGGTCGACTGGCCGGAGTATGCCGACACTCTGCCCCACTATCGTTGGGCCGACGTGTTCGCGTTCACCAGCTTGCGAGACACATCGGGCACCGGACTGATCGAAGCCCTAGCTGCCGGCACGCCGGTTCTTGGGCTCGACCACCAAGGCGCCGCCGACATCATGACGCCCGACTGTGCCGTCGCGGTCCCCGTGACGACGCCAGACCAAACCTCTGCCGACTTGGCTGCCGGCTTGGTTGCGTTGCATGACGATCCTGACCGCCTGTTGGCGTTGAGCCGAGGAGCCCAACGCCGCGCTGCGGACTACTGTTGGGCCGAGCGGAGCGAATTTACCCAGCAGATTTACGAGCAAGCACTCGCAGGCGCCGCGTCGGCCGAACGTCAGACTGCTTCGCCGATTGCTCGCCCACGGCCTCGCAATCCCGAATTGACTTACCCCGATTTCACCCCAGAACCGCCCCTGGGCGTGACTAGCTCACCCTCTGCCTAGCAATGGACGCCGTCGTCCGCTCGGGCGACGGAAGAGATTCGCTTGGCACGGAGAACCAAACACTATGAGCACCGCAACGATCACCGCCAACGATTTTTGGAACGTCGTCTTTCGGCACAAGAAGAAGATCATCTTCTTGCCACTAGTGACGCTACTTATGGCGACGGCGGTCATTCTGTGGATGCCGCGCAAGTACCGGTCCGAGGCACGGCTGCAGTTGCAGGTCGGTCGAGAAAGCGTCGGCATCGATCCGAGTGCAACCACCGGCCAGATGATCAGCCTGCAGCAGACGGGCCGCGAGGCAGAAGTCGCCTCGGCGATCGACCTCGTCGGCAGCCGTGGTGTGCTAACGCAAGTGGTCGACGAACTCGGCGCCGACTACGTCCTCCGCGGCGGCCCCGCCGGCGAGGTAGCAGAGCCCAGCCCCGTGTTCGAGGCGGTGATGACGCCGCTCAAGGCGGTCATCCACGCACTCAAGAGCATCGACCCGGTTTCCGACCGCGAAGAAGCGATCATCCAGTTAGAAAAGAATCTCAAACTGGAGTCTGAGCGTAACTCCGCCGTAATCGTCGCCACGATCGAATCGAAGTCATCGCTCGGCGCCCAAACGATCCTCAACAAGATCGTTGATGTCTACAAGCGAGAGCACTTGCGGGTGCATCGCAATCCGGAGTCGCAAGATTTCTTCCTCGAACAGCGAGAGTTGCTCGAAGCTCGGCTAGAGAAGGCGAATCGCGAGATGCGAGAAGCCAAGAACCGGATGGGCTTGGCGTCCATCGCGGGGCGGCGGTCAACGCTCGAGAGCCAATTGAAGCTGGTCGAGCAGGAGTCGTACTCCACCGAGCAAAACTTGGCGACTTCGCTGGCTCGCGTGACCGACCTGACCAAGCAATTGGAAGTCTTGCCAGAGCGGATGATCGCTTCGCGACGCAGCGTGCCGAACGAGGGCGCCGACTTATTG
This sequence comes from Planctomycetota bacterium, assembly GCA_039182175.1. Classification (GTDB taxonomy): domain Bacteria; phylum Planctomycetota; class Planctomycetia; order Pirellulales; family Lacipirellulaceae; genus JBCCQL01. The sequence goes on along the minus strand of JBCDCL010000090.1, from coordinate 1,972 downwards.
CGCGACCAACTGTACGAGCTGCAGATGCGGCAGATGGACTTGCGGGCTCGCTACAACGATTCGCACCCGCTGATGGTGGCGATTTCTGCCCAAGTCGAAGAGGCCGAGAAAGTGGTGCAGGACCAGTCGGAACAGCGGGAAGAAACGACCGATGACATCAACCCGATTCACCGATCGTTGGCCTTAGAACTTCGCCAGCAGCGAAACGCCATGGCAGGCTTCGAGGCACGCCTTACGACTTTGCGGGAGCAAAAAGAGCTGATCCTGAATGACCTCAAGCAATTGAACGCTCACGAGGTCGAGCTGGACGACTTGCACCGCGAAGTCGAAATCGCGCGGACCAAGTTCTTCAAGTACGCCGAGAACCTCGAGCAAGCACGCATCGATCGCGAGCTGGAGGATCAAAAGATTTCGAGCGTCAGCATGGCTCAGGAGCCGACGCTGCAAGAGAAGCCGACGAGTCCCTCGAAGGTGCTGCTCGGTTTGGGCGGCATCCTCTTCGCCGTTGGCGGCACCGTCACCTGGGTCACCGCGGCCGAGCAAATGAGCGACCGCCTACGCACAAGTGACGATATCGAACAGCAACTCGACTTGCCGGTGCTGGCAGAAATCCCTCGCAGCAAGATTCACGGCCGGATGCTCAATTACTAACGCTTCTTTTCAATCCTCAACACGCGACTCTCTTCTCCTACAACGCCCGGCATGGCCGGCTTGCTCAAGCAAATAAGTGCGAACCATGAGCCAGAAAAGCGAAGACGCCCTCGATCAAGCCGAAGACGCCTACCAAGACTCAGCGGCGCCAAGCGTGGCGGGAGCAACCACCGATCGCGGCGCCGGCGTGCCGCCCCATCGGTTGGTAATTGACCATCGCGATATCCGCCGGGGTAGTGGCAAGACGCAGCGTCGGCGTGGCTCGGATTATTACGACACCATTCTTTGGCGGGTGATGCCCAAAGAGTTGTCGGCGAGCCCTGGTTTCTCGATCGGCCTGACCGGGTGCGACCGGCAAGCAGGCGTCAGCACCGTGGCGGCGAACCTTGCTATCCGTGCCGCGGACCACCGACTATCGCCCGTATTGCTAGTCGATGCGAATCTCGCGAACCCGCGACTCGATCGAACGTTCCGACTACACGACGCCCCAGGCATGACTGAGGTGCTTGCCGAGGAATGCAGCCTGAACGACGCCATTCACGATTCGGGCATCGAAGGCCTGTCGATTATGCCGCTTGGCGCCAAGTCGTTGGTCGACCGAACTCGCGTTGATCAAGAGAGCCTTTCCGCATTGCTTGCCGAATTGCGGGGCGAGTTTGCGACGATCGTCTTCGACTTGCCCGAAGTGCGGGAGCTACGGCACTCGTTGTTGATCGCCCAGCAGATGGACGCCGCGCTCGTGGTGCTCAAGTCAGAAGCAACCCGCCGCAAAGCAGCCCAGGCGATGGTCGGCCGCTTGGCCGAAGACGGCGTCAACGTGGTGGGAACGGTCCTAACGCAACAAAAGAACTACATCCCACGCTGGTTCCAACGCTGGCTGTGATGCGGGCAAGTAGTGCAGCCCAAACGCGTGGCTTCGACCTCGCGTGCGACGACGCAACCCAGAGGACGACGACGCGACCTAGAGATGGCTACTGATAATTCCCTTACCGCCGCTCCTGCGACTGCGAGCGTCTCTGCTACAGCCGAGACGATCGCCGTGGACGCTGCGTCGGTAGTGGCGGATCGAGCATCGGCGCCAGCGGGTGGCGAAACGCAGCACTCCGCCGAGGCGTTTCCCCGCCGACTAAAAGGCCCGCCCACGGATGCCCTACTGGCGTTTATCTCGCAAGGGATCTCCAGCGCCACCAACTTCTTGCGGCTGGTCTTTATCGTCCGCGTTTGTGCCGACTCGCAGACCGACATTGTCGGCGTATACGCCCTGGGTATGACGATCGTCATGCTGATGATGGCGTTGCACGAGCGGCTAGTCGAAGCTTCT
>JBCDCL010000089.1:0-8652 GCA_039182175.1 Planctomycetota bacterium | reverse complement strand
GCCCGTCGTCTTCTCGCACTCCTCTTGCCGCACGACGGCCAATCACCCGCGAAACGTGCCCGACGACGTCTTGGCCCGACTGCCTGAGAATGGCGGCGTGGTGATGATCAACTTCTTCTCGGGATTTGTCGTCCCCGAAGCAACGCAGATCTACAACGAGCGGTTTGCAATGACTCGCGAACTAGAAGCCCAGTTTCCCGACGATGAAGCCGAAGTCGATCGTCGACTGGCGGCGTGGGCGATCAAGAATCCGATGCCTCGCGGGACAATCCACCACGTGCTCGATCACATCGAGCACGCCGTCGAGATCGCCGGCCCCGATCATGTCGGACTCGGCTCAGACTATGATGGCGTTAGCGTATTGCCGACACAGTTGGACGACGCATCGACTTATCCTTACCTGACCCAAGGTCTGCTCGACCGCGGTTACAGCGAAGTGGTGATCAAAAAAATCCTCGGAGAGAATGCATTGCGAGTGTTTCGCGAGGTCGAGAACGAAGCCAAGCGGCTTGCCGAGGTAGCGACTACGCCATGAGTGATTCGCTCGTCACTAATTTGCAAGCGGTTGTTGGCGCCGAGAATGTGCTGACCGAGCGAGAAGATTTGATCGTCTACTCGTTTGACGGCACTGCCGCTCTGTCACAGCTGCCACGCTGCGTCGCTTTTCCCGCCAACACCGAAGAGGTGGCGGCCTGCGTTACGGCGGCAGCGGATGCCTCGGCGCCTATCATTGCCCGCGGTTCGGGGACCGGCCTTAGCGGCGGCAGTGTGCCTGTGCCCGATGGCGTTGTGATGTGCTTGACGCGGCTCAATCACGTGCTGGAAATCGACGCCGCCAATCTCTGCATGCGTGTCGAGGCCGGCGTCATCACGCAGCGAGTCGACGAGCGAGCTGCCGAGCAGGGGCTCTTCTATCCGCCCGATCCCGGTTCGCTCAAAACGTGCACCATTGGCGGCAACGTGGCTGAGAACTCAGGCGGGCTACGCGGCTTGAAGTATGGCGTCACGCGGGATTACGTCATGGGCATGCAGGTAGTGCTCGCCGATGGCCGAACCGTTTGGCTCGGCAACAAGTGCGTGAAGGACGTCGCGGGTTACAATTTACGGGACCTCTTTATCGGTTCCGAGGGAACACTCGGCATCGTCACCGAAGTGCTCCTCCGGCTGCTGCCTCGTCCGGAGCACCGCGTCACGCTGATGGCGACCTATGCCGACATGCGTTCGGCAGCGCAAGCCGTGTCGGACATCATCGCCAATCGCATTGTTCCTTGCACGCTCGAGTTTCTCGATCAAACCACCATTCGCTGCGTCGAGGATTTTGCTTCGGTGCAGTTGCCGACCGAGGCAGGAGCAATGCTGCTGGTAGAGTGCGACGGCCGCCGATCAGCGGTGGAAGCGGAGCTTACGCTCGTGACGCAGGCACTCCAATCTGCCGGCGCCGTCACCGTAGAAGTTGCCGAGAACGAAGCCGCCGCCGAACGCCTGCGAACAGCACGCCGCTCGGCCTTCGCCGCGCTCGCCCGCGTGCGACCGACCACCATCCTGGAGGATGTCACGGTGCCGCGTAGCCATTTGGCAGAGATGGTCGAATTCATCGGGAAAGAAGCCGATCGCCGCAGCTTGCGAGTGGGCGTCTTCGGCCACATGGGCGACGGCAATCTGCATCCAACCTTCCTCACCGACGAGCGCGACGAGCAAGAGATGCATCGCGTCGAAGAGGCGCTTGAAGCCATTGTCGACAAAACGATTTCGCTTGGCGGTTCGGTCACGGGGGAACATGGCGTGGGGCTTGCCAAGAAGCCTTTCTTACGGCGGCAAATCGGCGACGACAGCTTCGCATTGATGCAGTCGATCAAAGCAACGCTTGATCCAGAAGGGCTGTTGAATCCCGGCAAGATTTTCGATCCGCATCGATCGGAGCAACCTGCGTGAGCCAGCCAACGCTGTTGCACGATCTGGATTACTCGGTGTTGCAGCAGTGTATGCACTGCGGACTCTGCTTGCCGACGTGCCCGACGTATGCCGAGACGGGCCGCGAGCGGAGTAGCCCACGCGGACGCATCGCGCTGATGCGGGCGGTGGCGGACGACGCGATCGGCGTGACCGAAACGTTTGCCGACGAAATGGAGTACTGCGTCGGTTGCCTAGCATGCCAGACGGCCTGCCCTGCGGGCGTTGACTACTCGCATCTGCTCGAGACAGCACGCGCCGAAGTTGAGCGCACTGGAATACGCGAGGGTCGGCTCCGCAAGTTCTACCGCTGGCTCACTTTGCGAGTGATGTTTACCCGGCCATGGCTGCTTCGGCTGCTGGCCCGGACGTTGGCTGTCTATCAAAAGCCAGCGATTCGCAGCACGATCCGCCGGCTTGGATTGCTGCACTTGGCGCCACGTCACTTGCGAGAACTCGAGCCAAAGTCGCCGCAGTTTGACCCGCCGTTTTCCTTCGCTCGCATCAAACCGGTCGAGCAACCCACCACAAACCCTGCTCGTAAGCGCGTGGGGTTGATGGTTGGTTGTGTGCAGGATGTTTCCTACGCCCGGATCAACCACGCCACGGCAACGGTCTTGCGTCACAACGGCTGCGAAGTGGTAACGCCGCGTAACCAATTCTGCTGCGGATCGCTACACGCCCACAATGGCGATCCGGAGACAGCCCGCGAACTTGCCGAGCGGAATCTGAAGCAGTTCAAGGTACGCGAGCTAGACGCCATCATTAGCAATGCCGGCGGTTGCGGCTCGCACATGCGTCGTTATGCCGACATGTTTGCCGGCGACGGAGAACTGCATCAACTTGCAATCGAATGGGATTCCAAAGTACGCGATGTGCATGAGTGGCTCGCAGGAATTGGCTTCACGCCACCGAGCCGATCGCTCGGCAACGTGCGGGTGGCTTACGATGATTCGTGCCATTTGCTCCACGGCCAACGCGTCAGAGAACAGCCGCGACAGCTACTGCAGGCGATCCCTGATCTGGAGCTTGTGCCGCTTGCCGAGTCCGATTGGTGCTGCGGCAGCGCGGGAATCTACTCACTGCTGCGACCCGACTCGGCGGAAAAGCTACTCGAACGAAAACTCGATCACTTACAAGCGGCCGAACCCGACATCGTCGCGACCGCAAATCCTGGTTGTCTACTGCAGCTAGCAGTTGGGATGGCACAACGTCCCAAGTTGGCAAATGTTCGCATCATTCATCCGGTCGAACTGTTGGCCGAAAGTTACGGACCGTGCGACGGCGACTGAATTGATCGACACCTCAAGGTAAACGAGTTTGCGATGGACGTGGCTAAGACTCCCGGGCGACAGATCGACCTTTTGTTTAGCTCGACGCTATTGCTTGCCTGCTTCATCTGCCGAAATTCAATGGCCGAGACACCGCCTGTGAAACCACGTGCTCTACACCCCGGTGACACGATTATGTTCGTGGCGCCTGCCGGGGAGCTGGACCGCGAGCGGATTGGCCTCGCTGCGCGGCGGCTTAATGAGCTTGGTTATCGCACCATCGTGCCAGAGAACTTGTTCCGCCAGCGTGGCTACCTGGCAGGCAGCGACCAGGAGCGGGCCGATGAGTTGATGCAGGCGTTTATCGACCCGGAGGTCGACGCCATCTTCCCCGGCACGGGCGGCTATGGCGTGACGCGGATGCTCGACCTCTTGGATTGGGAAGTCATTCGGCAGCATCCAAAGATCGTGATCGGATTTAGCGACATCACCGCATTGCATTTAGCACTGGCCGCCAAGGCGAAACTGGTGACGTTCCACTCGCCCAATCCTCAGTGGGGGCTTGGAAGCGAAGAGAATCTGATGCCGCTATCCGAGAAATACTTCTGGCGAAACCTGCGGGCGAAGGAGAATGCGTCGGACGATCAAGGCTTCGTTTACGATTTGAGCGATTTCAGAGCGGCTGCTGACGAGTCGCACCGGCCGGGCTCGCTTCGCGCGATTCGCCCCGGCAAGGCCGAGGGCCGACTGATTGGCGGAAATCTGTCGCTCGTCGCAGCACTGATCGGCACGCCCTACGAAGCGGAGACGAGCGGCAAAGTACTGTTTCTCGAAGACGTCAACGAAGAGCCATATCGCATCGACCGGATGCTCAGCCAACTGAAGCTGTCAGGCCAACTCGATGCGTGTGCGGCCGTGTTGCTGGGGCAGTTTAGCCGGTGCGAAGCCAAGTCGGATCGCGGGTTGTCGCTCGCCCAGGTATTTGACGACTACTTTGCCGACGCGCCGTACCCCGTGGTGGCGAACTTCCCTGCCGGCCACGTTCGGCTCAATGCGACACTTCCGCTTGGTTGTCGCGTACGAGTCGACGCCGATGAGTTGCTTATCTCGGTGCTAGAGAATCCCGTGGTCGCCGATTGACCGGCGATCATGATTCGATCGCGTAACCGGCGCGTGACTCGCGGGCGACGAAACCATTTGCCTGCTCATCGCCGACAAACTGCTGGGACTGCGGATCGAACGTCACCGCTCGGCCTAGCCGAAGGGCGACGTTGATTACATGGCAGATGTCGAGGTGACGCTGATTCGACTCGGGATCCGAGATCGGCTTAGCTCGAGTCTTGAGGCAAGCGGCGAAATTCTGCACATGCTTGCCAACAGTCGACAGTTTATTGTCCGATTCGTCGCTGCCGCTGAGCCCTGCGTAAAGCGATTCCAGGCGATCGGCCGCGAGGGGACGCTCTGCCAGTTGCTCCACTGGCTTGCCGACCAGCTTGCCGCGATTCACTAGGTATCGCCCCGCATTGCCGCGGAACATGATCGCATTGCTGACACCGACTTCTTCTGAGGTGTCGACCACGTCTAGTTCAACTCCGCTGGCAAACTGGACCCGTGCGTGGAAAGAGGTGGCGACGTTGAAGCGATCGTTCGTCGTCGGATAGCCATCCACCAGTGGCGCTGGGTGCGTGACGCGGAGTGGTGTCGCCTGGTAGGGCAGCGAAAGGTCGACCGCGTCACCCAGAGCCCACATCGCGCTGTCGACGTGGTGGGCGCCCCAGTCGGTGATCTTGCCGCCGCCGTATTCGTACCACCAACGGAAATGGACATGCCCGCGGCCGTAGGGGTATTGCGAACCATAGCCCGAGGAGGGCAGTATGGGGCTCTCGCAATAATCTGCCCAGGGCGCCGGGCCAAGCCAGCGATCCCAGTTTAGACCGCTCGGCGGCGAAACGGTTGGCAGCGGATCGCACGAGGGGCTACCGCCAATGGCGCAAGTCACCCGCTGCACGGCGCCAACACGCCCGTCGCGAAGCATGGCGGCAGCCAACTGAAACTGCCGCCCCGAGCGCTGATGGGCGCCCACTTGAAAGACGCGTCCCGTCTCACGAACTGTGCGATTGATCTGCCGACCTTCGTCAATGGTGAGCGTTAGTGGCTTTTCGCAATAGATATCCTTGCCAGCGTGCATCGCTTCGATGGCGATCTTCGTATGCCAGTGGTCCGGCGTAGCGATGACCACAGCGTCGATATCGTCGCGATCGATCACCTGCCGGTAGTCGTCGACGAGCGCTGGCTTGTCCGTCTGCCGACCTTCACTGACCGACGCATGGTGGGCCGCCCCCGCCGATAGCTGCTCGCTGTCGACATCGCACAAAACGGCCGCATTGCCGAATGGAGCGAATTCGCGAGCGAGCGTTTGGTAGCGAATGCCCGTCCCGATAAAGCCAAGCACCGGTCGCTCGCTAGCGGACCGAAACCCCTCGGCCCAGCCTGACCTTGGACAGCAGATCGCGAGCGAGACGCCAGCTCCCACCTGCAAGAAGTGACGTCGCGTGGTGTGGGTTGGCATCGCGGCACTCGTATCGGTGTTCATCAGTGGGTAACGTGGGCTTAGGCGGACGATCAGCAAGCGAGGTGCAGGGTATGCGATTCACCAAAATGCAGGGGGCGGGCAACGATTATGTATACGTGAACGGATTCTCCGAATCGTGCCCCGCAGACTTGCCTAAACTTGTACGCGAAATCTCGGACCGCCGGTTCGGCGTGGGTGGCGATGGTTTGATTTTGGTGCTGCCATCGCAGAAAGCCGACGCGCGGATGCGGATGTTCAATGCCGATGGGTCGGAGGCAGAAATGTGTGGCAACGGGCTGCGGTGCGTCGCCAAACTGGTGGTCGACAGCGGCATTGCTTCCGGCCCAGAGTTACGCATCGAAACGCTCGCCGGCGTTTTGACGGCGACCATCGAACAGGAGCGTGGACGCGAATCCTTGGTGCGGGTCGACATGGGCGAGCCTCGCCTCGCGGCGGCCGAAATCCCCACGACACTCTCAACGACCGTGCCAAGCCAAGCGTTAGAAACCGATTCAGCCGTTGTCGAGGCGCCTTTGCTGATTGACTCTATCGACGATGCCGTCGAGCTGAGTGTCACTTGCGTCTCGATGGGCAATCCGCACGCGGTAGTTTTCGTTGAGCAGGCGACCGACGAATTGGTGCTCGGGCTCGGGCCGAAGATCGAACGCCATCTGGCATTCCCCGCTGGCGTGAATGTCGAGTTTGTCGAGGTACTCTCGCAAGGTGAAGTTCGCCAGCGAACGTGGGAGCGTGGCTCGGGCGAGACCTTGGCCTGCGGCACGGGGGCGGCGGCGGTTTGTGTGGCGGGGGTGCTCACCGGGCGAACCAATCGCGAATTGCTGGTGCACTTGCGGGGCGGCGATTTGCGAATGCACTGGGAACAAGACTCTGGCAGTGTGCAAATGGTTGGTCCCGCGGTCGAAGTGTTTACGGGCGACTGGCCAGCCTAACTGCAGCACGCAAGCCCGCGACTGTCTACTCGGCATCTTCGCCAAAGCGGATGCCCTGCGCTAGCGGCAACGCATCGCCGTAGTTGATCGTGCAGGTGGTGCGTCGCATGTACTGCTTCCAACTGTCCGAGCCACTTTCGCGGCCGCCGCCGGTCTCTTTTTCTCCGCCAAAGGCGCCGCCGATTTCGGCGCCGCTGGTGCCAATGTTGACGCCTGCAAGCCCGCAGTCGGAGCCGGCGGGACCGAGGAATTGATGGGCCTCGCGAACATCGCCCGTGAAGATCGACGAGGAAAGTCCCTGCGGCGTTTCGTTGTGCAACGCGATCGCTTCGTCAAGATTCTTATAAGGCAGCACGTAAAGCAGCGGCGCGAATGTCTCTTCATGCATGCAGGGTGTCTGCCCCGGCATTTGGACAATGGCAGGCTGGACATACACACCGCCATCGGGAACGCCGGCCGTTTGCCGCTCGCCCCCGCAGCGTACTGTGCCTCCTTGTTCGACTGCCGTCTTGAGGGCTGATTGCATCGATTCGTAAGCCGCTTCGCCAACGAGTGGCCCAACAAGTGTGCCGGGGTCACGCGGATCGCCGATCGGCAGCGTCGCGTAGGCTTTCGTGAGGCGCTCGATTACGGGCTCGAGCAGACTCTCGTGCACAAACAAGCGTCGCAGGCTAGTGCAACGCTGGCCGCAGGTGCCGACGGCCGCGAAGGCGATCGCACGCTCGGCGAGTTTAAGGTCCGCCGTCGGCGCCAGGATCATCGCATTGTTGCCGCCGAGTTCGAGCAGCACTTTGCCAAGCCGGCGCCCAACGGTCTCAGCGACTTTGCGACCCATCGCCACAGAGCCTGTCGCGGAGACCAGCGGCAACCGCGCGTCGGCAGCCAGGGCTTGGCCTACCTCGCGGCCTCCCTGAACCACGCAAGACAAACCGGCCGGGGCGTCGTCGCCGAACTCTTTGCGGGCAAGCTCTACCATTTGGTGGCATGCCATGGCTGTCAGCGGCGTCTGCTCCGACGGTTTCCAAACCATCGGATCGCCACACACGAGGCCGATCATCGCATTCCACGCCCACACGGCAGCGGGGAAATTGAATGCCGAGATCACGCCCACGGGCCCTAGCGGATGCCACTGTTCGATCAACGCGTGTTCGGGCCGCTCCGAGGCGATTGTCTTGCCATAAAGTTGCCGGGAGAGCCCAACGGCGAAGTCGCAGACGTCGATCCATTCCTGAATCTCGCCGCGTGCTTCCGATTCGATCTTTCCGGCTTCAAGCGTGATGAGGTGTGCAAGTTCCGCTTGGTGCTTGCGAACCAGGTTTCCCACGATTCGAACGAATTCGCCCCGCCGCGGCGCCGGTATGCGTCGCCACTTGAGAAACGCCTGGTGGGCTGCCTCGGTTGCAGCGGCCACATCGTCCGGGCTTGCCGCCCGGACTTTGCACGTTGCCGAGCCATCGATCGGCGACCGTGGCGTGAAGACTTCGCCGCCGCCTGCTTGTGGCTCGCCCAGTTGTACGCCCGGATATTTGCCATCCGTTGGCGCCGGGAGAATTTCGGTAGGTAATTCCATGATTAGTTCAGTGCATCAATCGCAGAAGAGATCGGCGCCCGGATGTGAGTCGCCTCGGCATAGGGCTTGCCGAACCGATTGGCCTCGAAATCGGCGAGCGACATATCTTCTTGCCGAACGAACCCGCGACTTGGCAATTTGCCCAGCCGGAACAGATCGACAGCGGCGCAGACCGAAGTTGCCGTCGTGATTTGAATCGAACTGGCTGGCTGACCGGCGATGTCGCCGTGATAAATCTTACGCGCGTCGGCCGCTTGCTCGTACCGCCCGTCCCGCCAGCCCGACGCGGTTGCAAACACCAGAACGACATCCTGATTCGTGCACGGCACGGCCGACTCG
>JBCDCL010000088.1:0-8703 GCA_039182175.1 Planctomycetota bacterium | reverse complement strand
GCCTTCATCTGTAGCCGACGAAAGCTCGGCGCCAGAAGAGACTGCAGCCCCAGCGCCCACCGAAACGACGCCGCCGACCGAAGCGACGACGCCGACCGTAGCCCAAACGCCGACCGAGGCCGAGGCTGCCGACGCCAAACGCTATTCGCGGGCGACGCTCCGTTGCACGCTGGTCGACATGGCGCTCGACATTGCCGTACTGGTGGCGATGGCGATCGTCGTTGGGCCGATCATCGATCGCTGGCTGGCGAGGTTCAGTTGGTTGGGCGGCGAGCAGTCGCTCGCCCGACTCGCAGCCCTAGGCGCGGTGCTCACCGGTTTGCATTCACTCGTGTCGCTGCCATTGTCTTACTACGCCGGATTTTTGGTTGAACATCGATTCGGTCTCAGCACGCAATCGCACCGCGCGTGGGTCGCCAACTGGCTCAAGAAAAGTGCACTGACGCTAGTGCTGCTGACGATTCTTTACACGGGCTTGTTCGCCATTATCTGGACGGCCGGCAGTCTGTGGTGGTTGGCGGCGGCGGTAGCCTTTTTCATTGTCAGCGCGGTGCTAGGGCAGTTGATGCCGGTGGTGGTGTTGCCCTTGTTCTACAAAGTCGATCCGCTTGACGACGATGCCCACACGCAGCGAATGCAGTCGATGGCGACCGATGCCGGTTTGACCATCGATGGTGTGTATCGACTGGGAATGAGCGCCGAGACGACCAAAGCCAATGCAATGCTCGCCGGCATCGGCGCCACACGCCGTGTGTTACTGGGCGATACGCTGCTCGATGAGTTCACGCCCGCCGAGATCGACATCGTCTTTGCACACGAACTGGGCCATCATGTCCACAAACACTTGCCCAAGCTGCTGGCAATGGCGGGCGCCACGGCACTCGCCGGATTTTACGGCTGCCACTTGGTGCTGGTCGCGTGGACCGGCATCGCGGATCCGGCGCAGTGGCCTGTCGTAGTGCTGCCGAAAGTCGTGCTGCTACTCACCCTGTTCTCGATGCTGGTCGGACCGATACAAAACGTATTGAGCCGCCACTTCGAGCGCCAAGCCGACCGCTACGCCATCGATCGCCTGGGCGATGTCGAAGCGTTTCGTTCGGCGTTTCTCAAGCTGGCTCGCATGAACAAAGCGGACTTAGACCCCGATCCGACCGAGGTCTTTCTGCTGCACAGCCACCCACCAATTCGCGAGCGGCTGCAACTAGTCGGGGCGGCGATTGATTGATCAGCGGGTGTGGCAACTGCTTGCGATGTGGTTTCCCACTTGCGTGACGTGGTTTGCCACCAATTGGGCAACCACGGCTGGTAGAGCAACCCACACTCGTGCATGTGGGCGCCACACAACCTACCGCCGAACCTGGTCTTCCTGCCGGTGATTACGCCGTGGCCCGTCCCGCGGCCCGTCGATCTGCAGCACGAAGCCAGTCCAGACTCGGCATCAAATGCGGGCGACCAGCGTGCCGCTAACCCGGCGAATCAGCCGCCGCATCTCCAGGACGCTTAGCGTGGCGAGGACCCGGTGGACAGCGGCGCCTGACTTGGCGACCACCGCGTCGACTTCCGTCGGCGTCGCTTCGATGGCCTGCAGCACGCGTTGTTCGAGTTCGTTGAGGTTGAGTTCTTGAACGCTACGCAGTTGGCCGCCGTCTTCCGATGGCACGGCCTCGACCAGCGGGCCAAGCTCTTCGAGTATGTCGTCCACATCGGCGACGAGCTTGGCGCCATCTTTCAGTAGGTTGTGACAACCACGCGAGAGGCGACTGTCGACAGGGCCCGGCACGGCAAACGCTTCGCGGCCTTGCTCGCTGGCGTGGCAGGTGGTGATCAACGCGCCCGACCGATCGGCCGCTTCGACGACCACCACGCCGAGCGACAATCCACTGATCACGCGATTGCGTTGAGGAAAGGCGCCGCTCATCGGCGGCATGCCGGGCGGAGCTTCGCTAAGCAGACAACCATTGGCGGCGACGTCTTCCGCTAACGTCTTGTGTTCGGGCGGATAGATTCTCAGCAGCCCGCCAGCCAGCACGGCGAGCGTCCGACCGCCACCGGCAATGGCGCCACGATGCGCGGCGGCATCGATGCCACGTGCAAGGCCGCTCACCACGGTTACGCCCGCCCGAGCAAGCCCCGTCGCCAAACGTTCTGCTTGCTGCAAACCATAGCGAGTCGCGTGCCGCGAACCGACAATCGCCACCGCCATTTGGTCTTTCGCAAGGAGGGCGCCCTTTGCATAGAGCACCGCCGGGGGATCGTGGATTTCGCGTAGCAGGCGAGGATACGCCGGCTCGTCGCTGAGCAGGACGGAGATGCCGCGTTCTTCAGCGAGGGCCAATTCGCCTTCGGCGTCCAGCTGCCCGGCAGCCAAGATCTTGCTCGCCAGCTTGGGGCCGACACCATCGACGCGAGACAATTCGTCACCGCCGGCGTTGAGCACGGCTTCGGGCGTATGAAAGGACGCCAGAAGGTTGGCCCTCGTACGCGGGCCAACGCCAGAGATCATCGACAAACGGACTTCGGCTACCAGCCGCGGATCGAACACGCCTGCCATAACTTCGCGCAAGAAGAGAGTCTGCCATAAAAAATGCACGCACGTGTGGGGAGGGATCACGCGTGCGTGCTTGAAACCCAACTGCTAAGGCATCTCAACATAGGCAGTCGGCGGGCAGATTGCGAATTTTCGACTGGCGGGCCGCTTAGGCGTTGGCGGCTTGCCGATCGACGCTGCCAAAGCCGCGAGCGATGCAGACGAACTTAATCAACTCCGCAAGGCTCTTCGCCTGCATTTTTCTCATGATCTTCGAGCGGCGAAGCTCCACCGTCCGCAGACCGATTTCTAGGGCTTGGGCGATTTGCTTATTGGCCATGCCGACGAGCATTTCATCGAGCACTTGGTCTTCTGCCGGGGTCAGCTTTTCTAGGCGTTCGCCATAGAGCTTTTGCTCGGCGACCGCTTTGGCGATACGGTTGCCCTTGTTCAAAGCTGCTGCGAATGCTTGTTTTTGATGAGCATCATCATCGTCAAGCAGAATGACATCGATGGCGCCGTGACGCACGAAGTTGATTACGTCATGCGGGCTGGGCGAAGACAAAGCAGCTGCGATGGCAGTGCCGGGTAGGGCCTCTTGGAGCTGCGAAAGCGAGTCGCCATCAAGCCAGTCGGCCGGCGAACCGGTGAGCACGACCAGTGACGGCGTCGCTGCACTGGGCTCGGTCGATAGACTCGCAGCAAGCGTCGATCCGTTGCCCGAGGTTGCAGCTTGCTGCCAAGCTTCCACGCTAGAGAAACTGCTCGTCTGGGCGCCCGCCTCGGCGGCGAGCTGGCTGACCGTATCGCCCGCCTGACTATTGAGGCTGAAAACCACTACGTGGGAAGTTGTGTCGTTCACGGAGATACTGTCTTGATCGTGATGGGCGGCTGCAGTAAAGCCTGCGGATTGCGAAGTAAATGTCGACATGTATCCACCTGTGTGGGCGAGATGGGGGACAGGGACGTCCGTGTTTCCTCACTGATGGACGGTAGGCAGAGGGTTGCGGTTGGCCACCATGACGCTGCTCATTTTGACGTAAAAACGGTCAAATCGACCAGCATTCCGAAGCCAAACCGTGTGAAAATGCGGCAAAGCGCAATATTTCGCCCGATTGCCTGTCGAATCTGCCGGGCGACGCGGAAGAGGCCGCAGGCGGCGGATTAGCCGTGAATCGCCGCTAAAACGGCTTCAGAAGAGACGTTGCCGACCAGATCGACCTCGCCAATTCGCTTGGGCAGGATGAAGCGGATTTGCCCTGCCTGCACTTTCTTGTCCCGCCACATCAGCTCGTAGAGTTGCTCGCTGTCGAGGTCCGCAGGAACGGTGACAGGCAGGCCGAGTTTCTCTAGCAGTGCCTGCTGTCGCTCGGTGGCGGCAGAGTCGATCATGCCCAGCGACTGGGCCAGTCGCGATGCACAGAGCATGCCCATCGCCACGCCTTCGCCGTGCAGCACGCTGGAGTAGCCGGTGGCGGCTTCGATGGCGTGGCAGAAGGTGTGACCGTAGTTGAGGATTGCCCGCCGGCCCGATTCTTCTCGTTCGTCGGCCTCTACGACATCGGCTTTGAGTCGGCAGCTGCGGGCGATAATGTGCTTCAGCACTGCCGGATCGCGGGCGTTGATTTCGTCGGTATGCTGTTCGAGGTAGGCGAAGAAGTCGGCATCGAGAATCACGCCGTATTTCACCACCTCGGCGAGGCCAGAGCGGTAGTCGCGGTCGGGCAGGGTGGTGAGGACCTGGACATCAATCAGCACGCCTTGCGGCTGCCAAAAGGCGCCGACCATGTTTTTGCCGCCGGGCAGATTGACGCCCACTTTGCCGCCGACGGAGCTATCCACCTGAGCCAGCAGCGTGGTTGGCGCCTGGAAGAACGCCAGCCCGCGGGCGTAGGTCGCCGCGACAAACCCTGCTAAATCGCCCACCACGCCACCGCCTACCGCCAGCACCGTCGAGCTGCGATCGACCCCTTCTTCGAGCATGGTTTCCCACAAATCCTGGGCAACCTCGGGCGCCTTGCTCGCCTCGCCAGCGTCAACCACCAGCACGTGGGCTTCGATCGACGCCTCGTTCACCAGATCGGCCGCGCGATCGCCATGTAGCGGATCGACGTTGCTATCGGTAATCACCACCACATGCGACGTGTCGCGGCGAGCTTCGATAAAGCTGGCAATGCCGGCCAGATTGCCCTCGCCAATCTCGATGTCGTACGAGCGATCGCTGAGATTGACGTGTACCAGTGAGTCCGAGTCGGGCATGGGGGCGTGGTCGTGGTGAGGCTGCTAGCAGTCGGGTGGGAATGGCCTGGGACGGGTCGCTGGCATCGCCTAGACTCTGCCGCGCATGATTCGGACTGATTGCATCCCTACGCAGAAATGCGAGTCGAACATGCTCTGCGTCGCTACCGGCTTCCGTCCCGCCCAACAGGTCAAACTATGCGTTCGTTAGCGATCATCAATCAAAAAGGTGGCGTTGGCAAGACAACGACGGCCGTCAACTTGTCGGCGGCGCTCGCGCGGAGCGGGGCCCGGGTGGGGCTACTCGACTTCGATCCGCAGGCGCATGCGTCGCTGCATTTGGGGGTCGACCCCAAGCGACCAATCGCCACGACCTACGATTTGCTCACCGGCGACACGCCACTAGACGAGGTTTGGCAAGCAGCCGAGGCGAATCTGCAGGTTGCTCCAGCGCATATCGACCTGGCGGCGGCCGAGGTCGAACTTGCCGGCGTGGTGGGTCGCGAGACGATTCTCCGCGACAAACTTGCCGCCGCCGAGACGCCGCTCGATTACTTGCTAATCGACTGCCCGCCGTCGTTGGGCGTGCTGACGCTCAATGCCTTGACGGCAGTGAGCGATGTCTTCTTGCCTCTGCAGCCTCACTTCTTGGCGCTGCATGGGTTGAGCAAACTGATGCAAACGGTCGGTTTGGTTGCTGATCGGCTGAACGACCGGCTACGGATGGCGGGCGTGGTGCTTTGCATGTACGAGTCGGGCACTCGCCTCGCGGCCGAGGTATCGGCCGACGTCGACGATTACTTCCAGCAATTGCGGCAGCAAGGACCCGTTTGGAATGGCGTCCGGTTGTTTGAAACCCGGGTGCGTCGCAACATCCGCTTGGCCGAGGCGCCCAGTTTCGGGCAATCGATCTTCGGCTACGCCGCCGACTCGCGTGGCGCCGAGGACTATCTGGCCCTCGGCGGCGAGGTCATGGCGTACTACGCCGGCCGCGACTTGGTAGCCGCCGCCGCTGCCTAACTACACTGGCGAGCGAGGCGTCGGCTAACGAACGGGCGTCAGTTAACGAACGGGTGTCAGTAGCCGCTCAAAATTCCCCCTCCCCGGCAGGGGGAGGGGTTAGGGGAGGGGGTTGCCTAAAGGCAAAGCGTCACGCCGCCGCAACCCCCTCCCCCCGCCCCTCCCCCTGCCGGCGAGGGGAGTTACGTGCTTGCCCGCCGCTCACGCTTTTGCGTCTGCCGCGGCATAGCAGTTCGGCTCGACCGCTAGTCGGCATGTTAAGCTTTGCCGGTTATGCCGCTGGTAGGCCGTCGGCAAGCTCTGTGCGTCGCACCGGTTGCTCGTCCGGCAGTGCGGCAATTCTCTCGGGATAAGTCCGATTGTGCGGACTCGCGGTCCGGTTGGGTCGATTCTTCCCACTGAGGCGGTCGATCGTCGATCGCGCTCTGACCGGTCTGGACCAATTAGCAAGAGTTCAGCCGATCTCCCGACCCCTTGCCACGGATGGCGCCGGTCGGGGACCCGTCAGGCGAGATGCCTGCAGGTGAATCAAGAGGATAGCCCGCGCCTTAGTCGCGGGAAGGACCCCGAGGGGAGAGCAAACATGCGACTTTATTCGACACTCACGGCTGGCTTGGTAGCCGCGGCCTTGCTGGCCGTCGGGCAGCCAGCAGCCGGGCAGTACTCGCCTTATCCCGGTGCTGTGCAGCCGACTTACAACCCCGCTGCTTACGCACCGCAAATGACAGCGCAGCAGCAACAGCTCGCGCAGCAGCAGATCGCCCAGCAGCGGGCACTGCAACAGCAAGCCATGCCGCAGCAAGCCGTGCCGCAGCAACCGCAAGCGACGCAGCAAGTTGCTCGCCCCGCATACGCACCTGCCGTCGGTTATCAACCGATGCAAGGGCAGCCTTATGCCCAAGCGCCTGTTGCGGTTCATCCGTCGGCGACGGCTTATCAGTATGGTCAGCAGGCAATGGCCGCTCAGCTTGGCCTTACGCAGCAACCCATGGGCGCTACGCAGCAACCTGCTGCCGCGGCGCCTCGCGTGGCGTACATGCAGTCGCAAGGGAGCGACTCGCGGCAACTGCCGGCGCCGACCGAAGCAATCGAACAAGCTCCTGCGACCACCGCGTCACCGGTCGCTCCGACCGTCATGCCCGCGGTGACGCCCGGGCCGATGTCGACGGTTCCAATGACGACAGGCCCGATGACGGCCACGCCGGCCACCAGCTACGGCGTTGCTACTCATGGCGCCGCGCCTGCGGGTGACTGTGGTTGCAACACCGGAGCCGCTACCGGCACGTGGGAAGGTTACTTGCCGGCAGCCACCGGCTGCACCACCGGTGACTGTGGCTACGCCGGCGCCGAGTGTGGTGACTTCTCGTGTGCTCCGTACTGCGACACACGCCCCAAGCGGCAGTGGTTTGCCGGGCTCTACGGCTTGTACATGGGCCGTGACAACCCGGGCAAAGCTACCTCGGCTTTCTTGGTCGACCCTGTCCCGACGGGCACCTACTACCCGCAGCCCGGCACGGATGTCTTCTTCCTCACGAGCGAAGCGGATGTCGATTTCACCGGTGGTGGCGAAGTCCGTCTCGGCAGCACGTTTGGCTGTGCAAGCGATCCTTGCAGCTGCACCTCCTACCAGCCGTTTGCTTGGGAGATCGGCTACTGGGGATTGGCTGAAGACTCGAGCTTTGGCGAACTTGCCGACGATGACTTCGCTGGCACCGACCGCATCTACGGCGCCATTAACTATGCCGGGTTGGAGTACGACCGAGACGGCGCCGGTACGACTTACAGCTACCGTCCGTTAAACGATTACTACGATTACCAGGCGCCGATCGACCCGGCTTCGACGAACGACCTGCGGGTGCTGGCTGTTCGCGTGCGGCAAACGTTCCAGGTGCAGAACATCGAGCTCAACTTCTGGCGATTTGGTTCGCCTGGTGTTGGCGCCGGTGGCTGTGGCGCCAGTGGTGGCGGCCTTGGCATCGGTGGGGGCGCCTTGCGTAACACGCTGGCCCGCGGCGCCGCGGCTTGCGGTGTCGGCTCCGGCGCCGGGTGCAACAATGGTTGCTACGGCGGCTGCAACACGGGCGCCTGCTCTTACGATGCCTGCGGCTGTGCTCCGGCGCCTCGCAAGCGGTTCTTCATCAACGGCTTGGCTGGCGTGCGTTACTTCCGCTTGGACGAAACGTTCCGCAACTCAGTCTTCTTTGCGGCCCCTGGCGATCCAGGCTACCCGGGCGACATGCCGCCCACGGACCAAGTGATCTTCCACGACGTCGAAGTGGATAACGACTTGGTTGGTTTCCAGCTCGGCAGCAGCATGAACTGCTTGGTTGGTTGCAAATGGACGCTGTTCTGCGACACCAATTTCGGCATTTATGGCAACCAAATTGATTCGTACTAACGGGCTTTCAGTCCAGGCGGTGGGAATATCCGATTCACCGAAACTGGCAACGAAGCATCCGTACGTAGCTCCAAAGGAGACGTTGCCTTTATCGGCGAAGCCCGCTGTGGCGTCGGCTATCAGGTGACGCCGCGTTGCCGACTAACCGCTGCTTACCGAGCGATTGCGGTCTCGGGAGTTGCCCTGGCGCCGTCACAAGTTGGCCCGGCGATCAACGAGGAGACCTTTGGACACATCGACTCGAACGATTCGATCATCGTCCACGGCTTCCAAGGTGGCGCCGAGTTCAAGTATTGAATCGAGGGATGAGGGCCTGAGGATCGAGGGGTCAGGGAACACGCACGCGTAATTTGTGGTTCGAGAGAATCGCTTGCGTGCCCCCTGGCCCCTGGCCTCCGACTCTCAAGCTCCTCTCACAAACCCCCTCTTGATCGGAAAGACCTGGTAGCCTCGGCCGCCGGGTCTTTCTGTTTTTTGGGAAGAGGTCAGAGGTCAGAGGCCGGAGGTGAGCGGGAAAGAG
>JBCDCL010000087.1:0-8716 GCA_039182175.1 Planctomycetota bacterium | reverse complement strand
GTTGGTCTGCTGGTTGGCGATCGCTCGCAGAGCGTCGCGCGGCTGATGACCTGCCTAACGCTGACGCCCGACAGCGTTGCCGAAGCGGTCGACCGGCAGGCCGATCTGGTCGTGACGCACCATCCGCTCCCCTTCAAACCGGTTCGGCGACTGACGACCGACGCAGTCGAAGGCCAAATGCTATGGGACTTGGCTCGCGCGGGCGTGTCGGTCTACAGCCCGCACACGGCATTCGACTCGGCAGCCGGGGGCATTAATGCCCAACTCGCCACGGGCTTGGAGCTCAAAGAAGTGGCGCCCTTTGCCGCCGATGAAGAAGATCCCAGCATCGGCACGGGCCGGGCAGGGCGTGTCGACGGATCACTAACGGTCGACGGACTTGCCGAGCGGACCAAGCGACTGCTGGGGCTCGACGCCGTGTGGGTAGTGGGCGCCGCGGAGCAGCCAGTCACCCAGGTTGGCTTGGCATGCGGCGCCGGCGGGTCGATGCTCGACGACGCCATTGCCGCCGGCTGCGATGCCATGGTCACCGGCGAAGCCACCTTCCATGGCTGCCTGGCTGCGGAAGCCCGCCGCGTCGCATTGGTCCTGGTCGGCCACTACGCCAGCGAACGCTTCGCCGTCGAAGCCCTCGCCCAGCAATTGGCCGACGCAATAACCGGCGTCGACACCTGGGCTTGCGCCGCTGAGCACGATCCTCTGCGAACGGTTTGAGACTTCATCCGTACGCATAAGCGGGTGACTTCGAGCACCCTACCCGTTTGAAACCACTAACTTCGCTAGCGAAGAAAAAGCTCGCCAAAGTGGAAAGGGGAATGGCGAAAGGGGACGCCAGCCAGCCGCTTGCGCGGCATTCCCCTTTCCGCCTTCCCCTTTTTGTTTCGGGATCAGGCCCGAAAATAGCGGTGCAACGTGCCCAAGGAAAACGGATCGGCAGGCCGCCCGCAATTGCTTGACCCTCCGATCCCCCTGCCTAGAATGACCCGCTCGCAAAAAGTGAGTTTGGGTAAGTATGATTGGCCCGCGACTTGCTGCGTAACCAGCCGACGCGTCCGCCAGTTACGCCAAACGCCACCGCCCGCCAAGTTCGCCCGCCCATTTCGCCCACCGACGCTCGCGTCTGTCGTCCTACCTCCCTTGCTAAGTGCCATGTCGACTAACTTCCGCTGCCTGACTGCGTTGCCCGTTTACAACGAGGTCGGGAATCTGACCGAAGTGCTCGACAAGGTCGCCCGTTACGCCGGCGACATCTTGGTGGTGGACGATGGCTCGACCGATGGCAGTGGCGAACTGCTCGAGCAGCGGACCGACATCGCCCTGATGCGGCATTGCCAGAACCAAGGCTACGGCGCCGCCCTTTGCACGGCGTTCGACTACGCCATGGAGCACGGCTACGACGTGCTGGTCACCATCGATTGCGACGGCCAGCATGAGCCGCAATTGATCGGCCACCTGGCGAGCCAGATTTTCGCGACGCCAGCCGACGGCGAAGTTGCCGAGCAACCTGCCGACATCATCTCGGGCAGTCGCTATCTCGATACGCAGCAAGCCACTGTTGGGGCGGCGCCTGCCGATCGCCGCCAAATCAATCAAACGATCACCCGCGAACTGAACAAGCGGCTCGGCCTCGATTTGACCGACGCCTTTTGCGGCTTCAAAGCGTACCGCGTCGACGCCCTGCGAAGACTACGGCTGGCGGAACTCGGCTATGCGATGCCGTTGGAACTGTGGGTGCAGGCGGCCCATCACCAGTTGGTGATTCGCGAAGCTGCGGTGCCCCTGATTTATCTCGACGAAGAGCGAAGCTTCGGCGGCGCCCTCGACCAAGCCGAACAGCGGCTCGCCTACTATCGCAGCGTGATCGCCCGGGCGCTCGCCGCCGCGTCACGACCGGCCGAGTTGCCTCGCATCGCAGCGTGCAGCATCGCAACGGCCGCTGATGCAGTAGAATCTAGCATCGACGCCTACCGCACTTCCTGTTGAGCTTGCGAGAGTCTGTGTCTACGACGCCCGCCGCCACTTACCGACGCTACCGGGCGCCTGAAGCCGATGGCGCGACGCTTGTCGATCCGCCAGCAGACGATTTGCTCGGGCTGCTCGAGGCAAATCGAATGGAGCGGGCCGCGACCGACCTGGCAATCGACGGCACGCCCTTGCAAGAGTTCGCCGCCGCCGCTCGGCAAGAGTTGCTACGCCGCGCGTATCAGTTCACCCGCTCCTGGTGCGACGTCGACGAGCCAGCGGACGATGCCGCCAGCCAGCCACTCGTGGCGTCGGGCCATCAGCCGGAGCTATTTCACCCGGGCGTTTGGTACAAGAACTTCGCCCTCGATCAACTTGCCCAATCCGCCGGCGGGACGGGCGTCCATCTCTTGATCGATAGCGATTTGTGCCGCGATGTTTCGATCCGCACGCCTACCGGATCGATCGACAAGCCGCGCGTTGAGTCGGCGCCATACGACCAACCGAATGGCGATCTGCCCTTCGAAGAACGGGTGATCAAAGAACACTCGCTGCTTGAGAGTTTTGGGGAGCGGGTCACGCAAACGCTCGGCGGACTTGTCGAGGAACCGCTCGCACAATCAATCACGGCCGACCTCGTCGAAGCCGCCAGAGCGACGGGCAACTTGGGCCTTACGCTATCGCACGCACGGCGGCGGGTCGAAGGCCGCTGGGGTGGGCAATCGCTCGAACTGCCGCTGAGCCAAGTTTGCGACACGCCCGCCTTCTGCCGATTTACGTCGCACTTGCTCGGCGATCTTTCCCAGTTGCACGCAGCCTACAACGAAGCCCTGGGCGACTACCGCCAAGCCCACCGGCTGCGTACGCCAGCTCAACCGCTGCCCGACCTGGCAGTTGAAGACAACTGGCATGAAACGCCACTGTGGGCATGGACCGAAGAGAACCGCACCCGCCAGCCCCTCTTCGCCCGCTGGCGAGAGAACACTTGCGAACTAACCAATCGTGCCGGCGACACCTGGCAACTAGGCGAGCAATCAAACCTCGCCGATTCGCTAGCTGATCTTCGCAAGCAAGGCGTCAAGATTCGTAGCCGGGCACTAATCACCACGCTCTATAGCCGGTTGGTGTTGGCCGATTTGTTTTTGCATGGCATCGGCGGCGCCAAGTACGACGAAGTAACCGACAACTTCGCCCACCGGCTGCTAGGCCACACGCCGCCGCCGCATGCCACGCTAACCGCGACGCTTCGATTGCCGATCGACTACCCGGCAGTCGATCCGGCAGAGGGCGCCCACTTGCGGCACAAGCTCCGCGAACTGGAGTATCACCCCGAGCTGTTTGTCGACCGCGGCCTGCCGGGCGTATCGAATCTGGTAGTCGCCAAGCGGATCGCCATCGCCGAACCGGAGCGTGACGACTCCAACCGCTACCGGCACGAACGCATCGAACGGGCCAACGCCGCGCTGCATCCCTATGTCGAAGACGAACGTGACGCCGTGCTCGCCCGCCTCGACCAGCTCGCCACCGAGCAACAAGCCGACGCCATCCTCGGCAGCCGCGAGTACTCCTTCTGCCTCTTCCCCGAAGCCTACCTCCGCGAGCAAATGCAAACGCTCACGGCGCCGATCGCCAGCTAACAATCCCCCTCCCCGGCAGGGGGAGGGGCTAGGGGCGGGGGTTGCCCCGAAGGCAACGTAGGATGCAAGGGCATCGCCCACTTTCGTGTGACGTTCAACGCTTAGGCCATCAAGTAGGTCACTCATTTGCACTTACAGCTTGCGTCGTAAACCTTGCTGCCCAAGCTCTTCCCGAGCCTATCTACCACGTCGCAAAATTTGCCACTACAAGAATTGCGGCTAAGATAGGTCCCGGCAATTTACTGGATTAGATAGATTGCTTTCTGTCTACTTATCGTTATCCGACTGAGGTGCGTCCTCATTTTCCTGCAATGAAACTAGATCCGCAAATCATAGGCAACGTTGGGCTGTACTTCACGTGCTACCACCTGTCACTGCTTGGCTGGAACGTCATGCCAACGGTCCGTAACGCACGCGGCATCGACGCAATTGTGTATTCCCGGAACGCAGAGCGTTACGCAAGCATTCAGATCAAAGCACTTAGCAAACGAAATCCCGTCCCACTCGGGAAATCGCTCGAAAAGATCATGGGGGACTGTTGGGTGATCGTAAACAACGTAGTTACTGACCCTACGCCTTACATCCTGCTGCCCGATGAAATCCGTTCAATGGCCCATCGCGGCGAGAAAGATGGACGTGTGTCCTACTGGCTCCAACCCAAAAGCTACGCAACCGACAAATTTCTATCGGCGTGGTCTCGTATTGGGCGAGGGCATGACGAGCCGAGCGTGAACGCGACCCAAGATGGCGGATAACAATACAATGCATCGAAGTCGCGGAGCCGAGCGTTTTGACAATGGAACATCAACCGCCGCGACTCGGTGATCGCAGACGTTGGTCACTTCATTTGCACATTGCGGCTATCGTGATTTTGCCCCTAGTGGACCCCGCCGAGTGGACCGAGACCCTCCTCCCTGCCGCTTCTCTAGACTGGCCACCGCTAGAGGCTAATACAGGGTTTCCTGAATAACTACTCCGTAGTCGGGAAGCTCCCACTAACCACAAGTTCGCCACTGAGCTTTACCCCGATATCTGATGCCCATACCTGATGCTGACCGAGCCGTAGTAGAAGATGCAAAGGTGCGGGACTATCTTCTCAACCTTTCGCATCCTGACGGCGGAGCCAAGGCGATCTGGTTTCACTCGGTCGGCTACACCCGCGACGAATGGCGTCACCTGGCCGCCGATCTCCTCTCGGTTGCTCGAAACTGCACGACGTTCGATAGCGAAACCACCCGCTTTGGCGTAAAATATCTTGCATCAGGCGTTGTCGGTCGACCCAACCACCGCCCTGGCGTCGTCTTGACGGTGTGGATCGTCGAGGACAACGATCCGCCACGATTGGTGACTGCCTATCCCGAGTGATTTTTCATGATCGCCGAACATTCTCTCGTCGTACTCGATGCCGATCCGCCTCACGAGAATCTTACTCGTGGCGACGTTGGCACCGTCGTCCATGTCTACAAGGGCGGGAAGGGATACGAGGTCGAATTCGTAGATGGTGGTGGTCAAACGGTCGCGCTCGTAACCGTCGGTCCTGACGATGTGCGGCCCATCAAAGCTGGTGAGCTGCTTCATACGCGTAAGACCGCGTAGGTGCGAACAACGCCCACAACGGAGCGACCTCGGTGCGTTTGTTGGGGTTTGGTCTTTCTCTCGCTGCTCAGTTAACCAGCCCCCAATCCTAGCCTCCTGCCGAGGCGAGAAATCGAAGCTGCGGCCGCATTTGCCGTCGCGTTCCCGATATAGTGGGAGGCAGAACGAAGTAGACGGTAGTTAGAGTCCTCTCCCGTAGATTCAGGTCGACCGTTGGGACGGCGCCATGTTTTTCTTTTTTCCGGTCTCGACCGACGCACCGGTCTATTACTGGCCGTACGGCACCATTGGCTTGATCATTGCCAACGTGCTGGTCTTCGTTGGTATGGTCGCCGGCGTGATCGATCCCACCGCGGGCTGGGTACTGATGCACGGCGAGTCGATCCGCCCGATCGAATGGTTGCTGTCGGTGTTCACGCACCTCGATATTTTTCACCTCGCGGGCAACATGGTCTTCCTGTGGGTCTTTGGCCTGGTGGTGGAAGGCAAACTCGGTTGGCTTCGCTTCTTGGCGTGCTACTTGGCGATTGGCGTCGGCGAAAGCGCGGTCGAACAGGTGGTGATGCTCGCCCTGGCGGGCGACGAGCCGTCGGGGTCGTACGGTGCGTCGACCGCCATCTACGGCATTATGGCGATGGCCGCGGTGTGGGCGCCGAAGAACGAAATCGGCATCTTCTACTTCGCGTGGGCCATCATGCTTTACACCGGCACGATCGATGTCTCGATCGCCATGATGGCGGCGTTCTATATCGGGTCCGACCTGCTATGGACCATCCTCGGGGGCGGCGCGATGAGCACCAGCCTGCTGCACGTTGCCGGCGCCGCGATTGGCTTTCCGCTGGCGATTGTGATGCTCAAGCGGAACATGGTCGATTGCGAAGGGTGGGACATGTTCCACGTGTGGCGAAACGATCTCGGCGGCCACGAGCAAAAGGCCCGGGACGATGCCGAGCGAGCCAAACAGCAAGAAGAGCGGCGCCAGCGCAAAGCGGCCGAGCTAGAAGTGACCGGCAAGGAGCAGGTGCACAAGTACCTAGAAAATGGCAACGCCGACGCGGCAAAGAAAGTGCTCGACAAGCTCGGCGAATCGGGCCTCGACATCCTGCTCGACGAGGCGGATCTCGTCCAGTTGATCCGCGGTCTGCACAAAAAGAAGAAGTGGGTCGAGTCGGCGCCAATGATGGCTAAACTGATCCGCATCGCCCCCGATCGGTCCGATCCCGTGCGGATCAAGCTCGCGCAGATATGCGTCGTTGAACTGAATCGCCCCGGCCGGGCACTCGACTTGCTGGCAGAAGCCAACCTCGACCGCCTACCTGCCGAGCAGCAACGCCTGGCCGCCAAAATCGCCCAACGTGCCGAAGCGATGCAAGCCGCCGGCGCGATTGAACTGGATGACGACCAGTGGTAACGGCACTTAGCCAAAAAGCGGTGTGTCGATGCCAAGATCTTTGTCGCGTCTGCGAATACCTTGCGAATCGACAGACAGACTTCGGGAGCGATTGATGTTCGACAACAAATGCACGCGATGCGGCTCGACGGATCTCATTCCCGATCTCAACATCGTCGATCACGGCTACTACGACACGAAGCACGACTTGGCGATCGAAATGGCGAACAAGCCAGACGCCTTCTTCTTCAAAGACACCCGCAAAGGCACGTTGAAAGCAACCGTCTGCGGGCAGTGCGGCAAGGTCGAACTCTCGGTCGACAATCCCCAAGAGTTGTGGGACATCTACCGTCGGACGGGAAAGACCTGAGCAGGTCTTCGATTGGGTCTTGCGGTCGGCGCCAGCGGTGCAGGCGGCGACTGTGACGATTATGCCGATTCTTCGGGCGATTCTCTCTAGCCAGCGCCTGCGGCAAACCGATCAAAAGGACACGCCCTCGTTGTGTCGTTTGCCTGGCTTGCATCATTGCTGTTAGGCCCGGAGGGCCGACGGCGTGTAGCCAGGGACGCAAGTCCCTGGTTGGGTGCAACGAGTAGAGCAAAAGCCCCAGCGGGGCGACGGCAACAACGCTTGCCGATCTGCCGTCGCCCCGCCGGGGCTTCGTCATCAGACAACCTACTCCAGGGGCTCGCGTCCCTGGCTATGTGCCGTTGCCCCTACCGGGGCAAGCTGAGCAACCCAGTACCGTTGAGCCGAAGTATGTCCATTTCTCGCCAAAACTCCCACCAATCGTCGCGGGCGACGGTCGCCTTTGTGCCGCGGGAGGTGTTTAGCACCACCAAGCGATCGCTCGAAACGCTGCTGGAGCGGACGCACGAACCGATCGATTTGGTTTGCATCGATGGCGCCTCGCCGCCGCCGGTAGCGGCTTACTTGAAACAGACGGCCGCCGAGCGTGGCTTCACGCTACTGCGGTCCGACCGCTATCTGACGCCCAACCAGGCTCGCAATCTCGCAGCCGAGTGGGCACTGGCTAAGTTGCCGTCGCCGAATTTGGTGTTCGTCGACAACGACGTTCTAGTGACGCCCGGCTGGATTGATGGACTGGTTGATTGTGCCGAAGAGACTGGCGCCGGCGTCGTCGGGCCGGCCTACTTCGAGCACCTACCCGAACGCCAGCGGCTGCACATGTTCGGCGGAACGTGCCGAATCGATGTCGACGATCAGGGCCGCCGCATCTATCACGAACGGCACGACCTGGCACACACGCCCATCAACCAAGTCGGCCAGCCACTCACGCGACACGAAACCGAGCTGATTGAATTTCACACCGTTTTGGTTCGCCGCGAAGTGTTTGAACAGGTAGGCCTCTTTGACGAGGGTTTCTTTTGCACGTCGGAGCATGGTGACCTTTGCCTGTCGGCTCGTAAGGCGGGCTTTTCGATTTGGGTCGATCCCGATGCGCAAATCACTTACGCCCCGCCACGACGACTCGATCCGGCAGATCGGGAGTTTTTCTTCTTGCGGTGGAGCGATGCGTGGACCACCGCGACGCACAAGCGAATGGTCGAGAAGTGGGGCCTCGACGTCGTGCCGAATACTCATGGCCGAGGCCTCGACTGGGTGCGTGGCCACCGGCGGCTCGGGCTGCAGTCGCCCCGCATGCTACGAAAAATCGTCGGACCGAGGCTTGGTCGTTCGCTTGAAAAGCGTGTGATTGCTCCGCTAGACAACATCGCCAACCGCCACCGCTATCCGCTCGACGTCTACGGCGAACTACAGGAGCCGAAGATGTCGGTCGTTTATTCGCCTACTTCGCAACGCCAAGCTGCCTGACCTATGCTCGCGCAAACCAATCTGCAACTCTACCGGCAACTGCTCGACGCCCAGTGGCCCGACGCAGACTTGGCCACCACGCGGGCGGCGTATGAACTCGCCCGGCAGTTGTTTGTCCATTGCCATCGGCCGAGCCAAAAGCCATTTCTCTGCCACCTTGTTGGCGCCGCCAGTGCGCTCGTGGCGTGGGAGAAACAGCAGCCGCTGGTGTGGGCAGGGCGTATTCTACAACCGCATCATGCAGCTGCTGAAGGACTTGGAGCAGTACCGGCCGCAGACGAGGCTGGACGGCTG
>JBCDCL010000086.1:0-8848 GCA_039182175.1 Planctomycetota bacterium | reverse complement strand
GGCGGTCTGCTGCAGTTGCTGGAAGGGAATCTCTTCGACGCTTTGGATCGTCGCCAGATCGTTGTCGAGCACCGTCACGTTCGGCGATGCAACGAGTCGAGAGTCGTTCGCCGACTGCAAAGCCACCGCGACGGCGGACAGGTTCAGGTTGCTGTTGAGCGTAAAGAAGCTGAACGAACCGTTGTTGGCGCCTTCGGTAGGCAATGCGACCGTGGACGAGTTGAGCAGCGTACCCGTGCCAGAGTTGATGGTCCCGGCGGTCATCACGCCATCGGTGAGCGATGGCGACGAATCGCCGCCCGACAGACTTTGCCAATTGATGCCAATAGCTTCCATGTCTTGCAGGCTGATGTCGTAGATCAATGCACGAACGCTGACCTGCGGGCGGGGGCGGTCGATGCGTTGTAGCACGGTCGCCGCCATGTCGAGATTCTCGGCAAAGTCGACGACCAGCAATCGATCTTCGTCGGTCATCGAAGCCACCCGACCTGCCGAGCTAAGCACGGTCCGCAGCACGGGCTCTGCACTGGCGGCGTCGATGTAGTGGGTCTTCAGGTAAGCCACCTGTAGTTCTTCCGGCCCCATGCCCAAGGCGGCCCCGCGGGCCGTGCCCGACGCCCGGCGGGCGGCCGCGTCGACCGACAACGCAAACTCGCGAATCATCTTCACCCGGTCGGGAAAGTCGAGCACGAAGATACTCGACGCCGACGGAATCGCTTTGATCTTCCCCTGCGGGGTCGAGAGCAACTGGGCGCCCGACATCACGTCGTTGACATCTGCCGACTGGATCAGAATGGTTGCCGACTCGAAAAATGGATTGACCTGGCCCAACTTGCTCAGGTCGCTCACCACCAGGCTTTCGCCGACCGCCCGATAGCCATAGCCGTTGCTAATCAGGATCGAATCGAGAATCTCTTGCAGCGGGGCGTTCTTAAAGACGCCGTTGACCGCTCCCGGCACATCCGGCGCTACGATGTTGATGTGCCACAGCTCGCTGATGGTCATCAATGCGTCGTTCAGCGAGTTGCCACGCAGCGTCAAATCGCCGCGACGTGTCAAAGCTTCGGCGAGAGGAAGATCCTTCGCGTGCTGCGGTTGGGTGCGGCCTGGGTTGCGAGTCGGTGCGGCCGGTATCGTGCCAGTACCTCCTGGGGCCGTCTCTTGTGGAGGCGCCCGCAAGGGCTCGGGCGTGGTCGGCCGATCTTGAGCCAACGCGCAGGGACAGACACATCCCGCCAGTAGCGCATAGAACCCTAGCCGAAAGACTCGGCTTAGGGCTTTCTGGATGGTCGTCCGTCGTCGCACGTATACGCGCCCTCCGTGGCGCCGGCAGCGAATGAATCGCTGCTATCTCATTGACTAGGTTTTCGCTTTGCCACGCTGCAGCGCAAAGCACCACAACTCAAGATCCAACTGCAGGTCGCCACCACTTCGGCCGGCGGGTCGCAAATTGAGTCCTTTGGCGTGCGTCAGCATTCCGTTGGTTTCGATCTTGGTAAGCAGCTCCTTCACCTCGTCGGTCGAACCCGTCACGGCAAGACTCACCGGGCGTGTTTCGAGCAAAAAGGGCGTGTTCGGACCTGCTTTGTATTTGTCGTCGGCCAGCGGTTTATCGTTTTCTCTCCACGTTCGTGCACGGACGGCTCCCACCCCGATCCGCCTCACCTGGCAGCCCGACTCTCGTACCATCCGCACCACTTGGTTGCGGAAGTCGGAGACTGCCTCATTGGGCAGCGTCCGGCGTTCTAAGGCTTCCAGTTTTTGGGAGGTTTCCTCTACACGCTCGCGTAGTTTGTCCAACATTTGGACGGTTCGACCGGCTTCTGCCAGTTCTTCCGCCTTTTCGAGTTCATCGGCATGCAGGCTGAGATACTGATCCACTTGCGGTAAGACGGTTGCAAGCGCTACGACCAGTGTGACGGCTGTAACGATTAGCCAGCGATAACGGCTCTCGCAAAACCGATCAATCATTTCGTGTCGGTGCATTATGGAGTCTCCTTCGCAACGAGATTGCCCGCAGCGGCGGCCGGAGATGCTGGCTCTGCTAGCAGGAATTTGACGTCGAAGCTGGTGACGGGACCTTCTCGCGTTTGCGAAGAACCGGTCGCTTCCAGAGCAACCTGATCAAAGCTCGGTGCGGCGTTCAGGTACCGGACGAACTCATATGGTCCGCCGTCGCTGTAACTGAGGCCCGACACCTTCACCGCCTGCATGTCGCCGATCGTCAGTTTGTCGAGCCAGACATCGTCTGGCAGGCAGCCACTGATGGCGGCGAGCAAGCCGGTCAGGTCTTCCGCCTCGGTCCCTTCGCTCAGCTGCTGCAAACGCTGCAACTTGTCTTGAGCAGAAATCATCCGCAGCCGTAGGGCATCGTGCTCGGTCATTGCCGGCGCCAGCTCTGCGAGTTGGAGGTCGAGATTGGCCCCCTGCATGCTAACGCGCAAGTTGAGTGCGCCGATGGCTAGTGCAACTAACAGCACTGCAGCGATGGGCGCCGCGGAGCGAATCAGCATTGGCCGGATGTGTTTGCGACTTTCAGCGATCCACCTTCCGATCAGGTTTGGCGAGGGGGATTCGGGCGCCGCGTCGACGATCCGCAGGGCTCGTCCCAGCATGGCCGCTTGTTCGGATCCCAAAGCGTCCGGCGCCCGTTGCCAAACCGAGCGGGCCGCTTCGGTGTCGAGTCGACCGACCGCGTAGTCAGAGTTTTTCTGCAGGTCCTTCATCGCCCGGCCGACCTGCCGATCGTCGCCAGCGAGGTAAACCTCGCGAAGTGTCAAACTGAAGTCATGCACCTGCTTTTGGCAGAAGCGTTGCAGTCGCAGGTGATGCCGCTCGAGCGTGTCCGTCAGGTTCGCGTCATCGACGCCGGCGCCAGGTCGATAATCGAGCAATAGGCTGCCGCGGTGCGAGACGGCGATCTCAAAACCTTGCGTATCGCATTGAACGAGCACCACCGGATCGCGATCGTCGGGATGCAAGGCGCCATGCGCACGAGCCAGGGCGACCGTTTCAGCCTCAATCCATTGCAGATCGAGGCCAGCAGAATCGACCGCATTGATCAACAGTTCGATTGTCTCTTGCCGCGCGACCGTCACGGCAGCTCGTTCGTGCCGTGCATCCAAACTGACGCGGCTGGTGGCGATGGTCTTTTCGCCCGGTCCGAGCGACAGATAGAGTTGGCTACGCTCGTCCATCTGCTCGAGCGCGGTGCGTACCTCGGTGCTTGATCCCGACGCGACGCGCGTTACGCACAGGTCAGCATTTAGCACCAGCGATGCCTCGCAGCCAGCCAGTCGCTCCGCAGCCACAAGCTCCTTCAGCCTTTCAGCCAAGGCAGCTGCGGCTTCCGGATCGGGAAGGCGTTGTTCACTGTCTCGCCAAGCGATGCTGGCGGTGTGCAGTAAATCGGCGTTGCCACGCGGATCGTTGACGAGCAGGCCCATCTGCAAGTCGGTCCTACCGACATGCAAGACAACGTGCCGCCCTTCCCCGCCGCGACGACGATCGCCACGCGTCCGCCGATCTTCGCTCTGTCTGCGGTCGTTTGTGTTGGTTGATTCGCTCATGTCTCTTGCCGTTCTTACAGGTCGATCGTCGCTTCGACGGTCCGCGTGGCGCCGCCGGCGACGCCCGTAGCGGTGATAACCACTTGCCCGGGGGAACCGTCGGCGGCAGTCGCAGAGTACGTGTCGTGGGCAGGATAGCCCGCATCGCTCACCGTGCCCCGCCAGCTTGTGTCGTCGATAATCTCCGTACAGGCGTGGTGCACACCTGCGTTTGCGAGGTACAACGCTCGCTCGTAGTCCATCACGTTGCGGGTGACAGAAAACTGCAGCACTTCGGTGATTAGCACGTTGAGCACCATCGAACTAACCATGAAGATGACGAACAGCACCATCAGCAGTGCCGCGCCTTGGCGTACTGGAGCGTTCTTCGGTTGTCGGTGCGAAGTCGTCATTGCTGCTGTTCAGCCAATTCTTTCAAGCCAGCTACCAAGACCTAAGCCAGCCTTGGCACGAGACCGTGCGTATCTGTCCTGCTCCGCGTGGCAAGGTGACTTGCACCGTGCACTTGATAAGCTGGACGTCCTCAGGCGTGGTCGTTTCTGTCACGCCGTCCGCCTCGTAGCCGACAAAAGTTAGTTGGTTGATGCCTTCGGCGAGGATTGCTCCCGCGGCGTTGTACACCACGTAGCCGTCCCCCGTGCCGGTGTGTTCCCAGTAGTCGGTCCCGCCGGCGGCGTTTACCAAATCCAGCCGGCCGGTCGTGTTAGTCGAGTCCGTGATCGCCGAGACTTCGGCGGCTTGGCGTATGCCACGCACCACGTGCCGGAGCACGGCATCAGCAGACACCAGGCGATCGACATCTCCCTGGTGAGCTTGCCAGGCGGCGTAGCTGGAACGCACCACGACCATCGACGACACCATCAGTGACGACGTGATTGCGGTAGCGGCGACCATCTCCATCAGCGAGAGCCCTCGCCGATGGCGTCGGCGTTGGTCAGGGCGATGCGATGGATTCATAACTGGCAAACTTTCCAATTTTCGTTCGATAGTGGCACTGCGGCTCGTCGGCGTCGAGCAGCGTATCGCCATCCACGTCGAAGAACGTAGTCACCTGGACGTGCATCAATTCGTCGACGATTCCGCCATCGGCGACGGCGTCACTGCGTGTTACTTCGTAGCGGAGGGAGCTGAACCCGTCGGTGGCGAAGTTTCCACTCGCCGTGCCACTGGTCCACGTCGCCGCGACGATCGCCAAGTGTTCTTCAATCTTCGAGACGGCGTAGTTGGCGAGCAGGGCTTTTTGATCGGTCGTCTCGCTCAGCTCCAAGCCGCTGCGGATGAGTGACATCGCCGGCGCCAGGGTGCCGCCGACCAAGGCGATCGCGAGCACCAACTCTAGCAGCGAGTAGGCCCGACGACCCTGCTGCCGTGCAGCGGGGCTTTGGTTAGCTTCGTTGGCGGTGTGTGAGTGGTAGCGGTGCATCGCGCAACCTTTGGCAGGGAAACAATTTGGGCTCTAGCAAACGTAGCTTGCCCCGCATGGCACAGCGGTAGAATCTGCACTTCCGGCGACGCGAATACGCCGAATAATCCGCCCAAGACGGCGGGCCACTACTGCGGCAGTTTGTCGACGCTGGCGAAGCCCGTGGCGTGGAACAGCGTTACGTTCCAGTAGAACTTGGCGCCGTCGATGCGGAGGACACTGCTCGTCCCCGCCGTGGCCAACGCGCCGGCGAAATCGAAGGTCAGCGTGTCGCTGGCGGTGGTAACGGTAGCGCCATCGGGAACGGCAATCACGTCGTCGACTTGATAGTCACCACCTGCCGCATCGCGAAAGAGGGCATAGCTCGTGACGACGCCCGACGTGCGATAGAACTGCAGGTAATGATCCTCGCCAGTGGCGATAGCTCGCCGGCGAGCTTGTGATATGTCGAGCGACAACCGCCTGGCGAAGCCTTCGGCGTTACCCGCTTGGTAGGCAGTGTGTCCGAACTTGGTGATCGCCATGCCCGACACCAGACCGATAATCACCAGCACCGCCAACAACTCAAACAAAGAAAAAGCACGCCGCCAATCTTGGCAGCGTGCTTGATTCTTTGATTCGCCACCCGGTGCGTCACTCTCGAAGTTGACGATGGGGGTGTGCACAGATCCACTCGTGAATTGTCGGAGCCCAGCGTGCGGCTTACTCAACGCGGTGCGTAGTGGCGTTGAGTGCGTACGGCGCCGAAGCATTGACCGGGTTGGCGGGAATGCCGTCCGGGAAGTAATCGGCATCGCCAGCAATGACGCTGATATCCGCAGGCCAGCTGCCTTCTTCGATGAAGTATCGCTCAACAGCGGCATTGATGGTGGCGCGGTTGTGGGCGTCGACCTGTGTCCGAGCGTTGGTCGTCGAGACCGAAACGCGGGGCACGATGATCGCGGCAATGATGCCGAGAATGGTGACGACGGCCAGCAATTCCATCAGCGAGAATCCGCGGCGTCCTGTTTGGTTTCGCTTCAACATCGCTCAAACTCCTTCAGGCTCGCCCGGCAGGCTCGCCAAATAACGGTACAGACTAGGTTGTCGGGGCAGTTGTCTATCAGCAGCACAAGCTGCCGGGGTAAGGTTTGGGATTACCGAAATGTAAGTCGCAATTTGGCGCCTGCTGGGCAATGCAGTGAAATTCTCGCAATTATTCGGGAGCTAGTGCTCGTGGCCGACCACCAGCCCCGTGGTTGTATCGATTGTGTAGG
This sequence comes from Planctomycetota bacterium, assembly GCA_039182175.1. Lineage (GTDB taxonomy): Bacteria > Planctomycetota > Planctomycetia > Pirellulales > Lacipirellulaceae > JBCCQL01. Next base: position 2,600 of record JBCDCL010000086.1, on the reverse strand, counting down.
TTGTATTATCTACGGGGCAGGTTGGGAGGCCGTCTGGGAAGTATTCCAAGTTCGAGCCGATGTCGCTGAGCGTCGCGTTGGGCCAGCTTCCCGTGTTCCGGCGCCAAAGCTGGGCCTGCACTTCGATCTCTGCTTTGTTTGCGTGGCAGGCAGCAATGTCGCCAGCCGATAGGTGGTCGCCAATGCGAGGCACGATCACGATCGCCAGCGCACCGATAATGGCGAGCGCGGCCATAAGCTCTGGCAACGTGAATGCAGACAAGCGTGTTCGCATCGCTCCCTAAGCTCCTACCGTGTTGATCATGTCGAACATCGGCAAGTAGATAGCCAGCAAGATCATACCGACGGCGAACGCCATGCTGATCGTTAACGTTGGTTCAATCACGCCGACGAACAGATTCGCCCGGCGTTCGATTTCATCTTGTAGGTGGCTACGTATATGACGGGTTGCCTTGGCCAGGTTGCCGGTCCGTTCGCCGACGATCACGAGCTGACTAACGATCGGCGGGAACAGATCGCCCAGGGCTTCTACTTCGCGGCTAAAGCGTTCACCACGGTGCACGGCGGAACTGAGATCGCTTGCGCACTGTTTTACGACGCGGTTCCCGACCGAGTCGGCCGCTTCGGTCAAGGCTTCTGCCAGGGTGAAGCCGGCTTCCATCAGGTTGCCGAGCACCTCGATCAGTTCCAAGACCGCGATATCCCGTAGCCACTCTCCGACTAGCGGGAGCTTCAACAGGCGAGCGTCCATTGCTTCGGCAAATGCCGGCTGCTTGCGAAGTTGCTTGACGGCAAACACCGACAGGAATAGCCCGCCAAAGATGAAGATGCCGTAGCTCTGGGCGATGTTACCCACAGCGATAAGCGACTGGGTAATTGCTGGAAGCGGCACTTTGGCCGTTGAGTACGTTTCTTCGAAGACTGGCACGACGTACATCAACAAGAAGGCAATTACGCCGGCGCCCACCACGCATAGCATGGCCGGGTAGGCGAGCTTCTTGATGATATCTTCTTTAAGCTTGCCAGCTTTCTCTCGCTGGGCAGCTACGTTGTCGAGCGCTGCGGCCAGGTTGCCAGCCCGTTCACCAACGCGAATTTGATTGACGGTAATCACGTCAAACGACGAAGGGAACTTAGCCAACGCAGTACTGAATGTGGCGCCCGACTCTAAGTCTTTGCGAAGACTCGTCAGAATGCCGCGGCATCGCTCTAGGGCACGTTCTTCGGCCAAGGCACCGAGCGCCTTGGGTAGCGATACGCCATTCTCAATCAAGGTTGAGAGGTTGCGGAAGACAAACGTGATGTCGTCCGAACGCATCTTTGACGACGCCTGTTGACCGCCGAAGAGACCACCGAAAAACGGCTTGACCTCACCAGCGGGCGCCTTCGAGGCGGTCTTTGACACACCCCGTGGTTTCGGCATTGGTTTCTTGGATGACCGCATGGCGGCTTCGTTTCTTTCGCAATGGCTGCGCTGGCAAGTAGGTTAGCTCGACACTTTGAAGAAGACTTCTTCGAGCGTCGTCCGCCCCGCAATGACTTGTTCCATGCCGGCGCCACTCAGATCGACCATGCCTTCTCGCATCGCGATCTCGCGAACCTTCGTCGCAGGCACGCCCTTTTCTACCGCTTCGGCAATCGCCGGCGTGACGGTCATGATCTCGTAAATCGGGATACGTCCCAGAAAGCCGCTACCGAGGCATTTCTTGCAGCCGCGGCCGCGATAGAAGATGGTGTCTTTCGGCACCTCTGTGTTGGCCGACAGTTGGGCCAGCAACGCTTGGTTCGGTTCGACGGGCTCTTTGCATTCGGTGCAAATCGATCGCAGTAGCCGCTGAGCAATCGATCCCAGCAACGCACTACCAACCTTGAAGCCATCGATGCCAAGGTCGCTGAGTCGTGCGATCGAGCCGACCGCGTCGTTAGTGTGCAGTGTGCTGATCAGCAAGTGCCCGGTGAGCGCCGCCTGCACGGCCGTGGCCGCTGTCTCGTGGTCGCGAATTTCTCCCACCATGATCACATCGGGGTCTTGCCGCATGATGTACTTCAGGGCGTTCGCGAAGCCTAAGCCGTGCTCGTTGTCCGACGCCACTTGGTTGATGCCAGGCAGCCGGTACTCGACGGGGTCTTCGACCGTCACGATGTTGCGACTGGTGGCATTGAGCGTCGACAAGACGGAGTACATCGTCGTACTCTTACCGGAGCCTGTCGGACCGGTAACGACGATCATGCCGTAAGGCTTGTCGATCAACGCTTGAATCGACTTCAGGTCACGCTCGCCAAGGCCGAGGCCTTCGAGGTCGAAGATTTGGTTGCCTTCGTCCAGAAGTCGCATCACAACCTTCTCACCACCGACGGTAGGAATGGTGCTGACGCGGAAATTGACCCGCGTGCCACCTTCCTCTAGGCCGAGGCGGCCATCTTGTGGTCGTCGGCTTTCGGTGGTGTCCATGTCGGCCATGACTTTGATTCGGGCCACCACCGCCTCTTCGGTGTGGTTAGGAATCGTCATGATCGACTGCAGCTCACCATCAACGCGGTAACGGACCCGCATTTCGGGAACGTGTGGTTCGAGGTGGATATCGCTGCAATTGGCGTTG
>JBCDCL010000085.1:0-8923 GCA_039182175.1 Planctomycetota bacterium | reverse complement strand
TGCCTGTTGTTCACGCCGCCACGTTTCCCGACCTACGCGATTAGTTGCGTGTCGACGCGTAGCTGCGAAGTGTCTACTCGGTAAGCAAGCAGAATCACCGGCAGGGGCAATGCAGGACGCTCTGTCGTGGCGATTGAAAATCGCACGCAACTACAATTTGGCCTCCCGCAGTCTACAGCGTGACTCAATCCGATAGGACGACGCCGCTCGAGCGCTTACGCCAGCATGCGTCGTATTCAAGAAACAGAGGGCCTGAGGTATGAACGAAGCAAACCACGGAATGGACGCGGATGTCCAGTCTCACGACGTTCGAGGCAGCGAGATCATCCGGATCGTTGCCGACCGCCAGGACCGCGACCAGTTTCGCCGCAAGCACTGGATCGGCTCCTTTACCGAATATCTCGATGTGGTCCGCAATGATCCTCGGGTGACGCGGACTGCCTACCAGCGGCTTTACGACATGATCCTGTCGTACGGCACCGAGACAATTGAGGTCGGGCGAGACAAGCTCACCCACTACCGGTTCTTCGACGACCCCGACAACGACGGCAAAGATGCTGTCTTCGGTTTGCGGCGGACGCTTACGCAGTTGGTCAACGCTCTGAAGAGCGCCGCCCAGGGCTACGGCATCGAGCGCCGCGTGCTGTTGCTCCACGGTCCCGTCGGCAGCAGCAAGAGCACGCTCGCCCGACTCGTCAAAAAAGGCCTTGAGCGGTACTCGGCAACCGACGACGGCGCGTTGTACACGCTTGGGTGGGTCGACGAGGACGATCCTGAAGACCCGGCAAAGATACAGTGGTGCCCAATGAACGAGGAGCCGCTGCATTTGATTCCGACACGCTTCCGACATGAGGTCGAAGCCAAACTCAATGCTAGCCGCGACGAAGATGATTTGAAGGTCAAGATCACCGGCAGCCTCGATCCGTTCTGCCGCTTCATCTATCAGCAACGCTTGCGGAAGTACGACGGCGATTGGACACGGCTGGTCGAGGATGTGCGGGTCAAACGGGTGATCCTCAGCGAGAAAGACCGCGTCGGCATCGGCACCTTCCAGCCGAAGGATGAGAAAAACCAAGACGCAACCGAGCTAACCGGCGACATCAACTATCGCAAGATTGCTGAGTACGGCAGCGATAGTGACCCGCGTGCGTTCAACTTCGACGGCGAGTTCAACATCGCCAACCGAGGCGTTATTGAGTTCGTAGAGGTGCTCAAACTCGACGTGGCGTTCTTGTACGATTTGCTCGGCGCCAGCCAAGAGCATCGCATCAAGCCGAAGAAGTTCGCACAGACGGACATCGACGAAGTCATCCTCGGCCACACCAACGAACCCGAGTATCGCCGGCTGCAAAACAATGAGTTCATGGAAGCACTGCGTGACCGGACCGTCAAAATCGACGTGCCGTACGTCACGACGCTCGCCAACGAGATCAAGATCTACGAGAAGGACTACAACGACAAGACCGTCAAGGGCAAGCACATCGCCCCCCATACAATCGAGATGGCCGCGATGTGGGCAGTGCTTACGCGGCTTGAAGAGCCCAAGCATGCCGGGCTCAGTCGTTTACAGAAATTGAAACTCTACAACGGCAAGACCCTGCCGGGGTTCACCGAAGAGAACATCAATGAGTTACGCGAGCAAGCGACTACCGAGGGCATGATTGGCATCTCGCCTCGCTATGTGCAGGACAAGATCTCGAACGCATTGGTCGCGCATCCTGAGGCGAAGAGCATCAATCCATTCATGGTGATGAACGAACTAGAAGCGGGCCTCAAACACCACAGCCTTGTGACCGACGAGGCACTAAAGGCCGAATACCGAGACTTGCTAGGCGTCGTCAAGGAAGAGTACGAGAACATCGTCAAGAACGAGGTGCAACGCGCCATCGCAGCCGACGAAGACGCACTGACGCGCCTCTGCGGAAACTATATCGACAACGTGAAGGCTTACACCCAGCGCGAAAAGGTGAAGAACAAGTTCACTGGCGACTTCGAAGAGCCAGATGAACGCCTGATGCGGTCGATCGAAGAGAAGATTGAGATTCCTGACAGCCGCAAGGATGATTTCCGACGTGAAATTATGAACTACATCGGCGCCCTTAGCATTGACAACAAAAAGTTCGACTACCGCAGCAACGAGCGGTTGCACAAGGCGCTTGAACTCAAGCTGTTTGAGGATCAGAAGGACTCGATCAAGCTTACCAGTCTTGTCTCGAACGTTGTCGACGCCGAAACCCAGCAGAAGATCGACGTGGTGAAGGGGCGGCTGATACGCGACTACGGCTACGACGAGGAGTCAGCCACCGACGTGCTGCAATACGTGGCGAGCATTTTCGCCCGCGGCGACGCCAAGCAGGATTAAGCGTAAGCAGCAAGCATCAGTGATACGGAAACGAGTCGATGGCCCTCAACATTGATCACGATCAACGCCGCTTCAAAGAGATTGTTCGCGGGAAAATCCGCGACAACCTCAAGAAGTACGTCACCCATGGCGAGATGGTCGGCCGCAAGGGCAAAGACCTGGTGTCAATTCCGGTGCCGTCGCTCGACGTGCCGCGGTTCAAGTTCGGCGACAACGGCAATGGCGGCGTGGGACAGGGCGAGGGCGAAGAGGGGCAACCACTCGGCAAAGGTAATCAGCAAGGCCCCGAGGGGGCCGGCGAAGCGGGCAGCGATCCTGGCGCCGGCCATCTGCAAGAGGTAGACGTCTCGCTCGAAGAGTTGGCCGAGATGCTAGGCGATCAGCTTGAGCTGCCCCGCATCCAGCCCAAGGGCGACGCCAACTTGGTGCAAGACAAAGCCAAGTACAACAGTGTTCGGTCAACAGGCCCCGAGTCGTTACGGCACAAAAAGCGAACCTATCTCAAGGCCCTTAAGCGGCAAGTTTCGACAGGCGAGTATTCGCCCCGCGACCCCAAGATCGTCCCCATCAAAGGCGACAAGCAGTACCGTAGTTGGACCGAGGTGAGTCATCCCGAGGCGAACGCAGCGGTGATTTACCTCATGGACGTTTCGGGCAGCATGACGGATGAGCAAAAGCAGATCGTCCGTACCGAAGCCTTCTGGATCGACACGTGGCTCGCCAGCCAGTACGACGGCATCGACACCCGCTACATCATCCACGACGCAGTCGCTAAAGAGGTCGACCAGCACACGTTCTACCACACTCGCGAAAGTGGCGGCACGCGGATCAGCAGTGCGTACAAGGCGTGTGCCGAGCTCATCGACCGACAGTTTCCTGTGGCAGAGTGGAATCTTTACGTCTTTCAGTTTTCCGATGGCGACAATTGGGGCGAAGACAACGAACAAGCCTTTAGCGTGCTCGGTGATAAGATCCTCCCCGTCGCAAATCTGTTTGCCTACGGCCAAGTCGAAAGCCCCTACGGCAGCGGCGAATTCCTCGGCCGATTGAAGTCGAAGTATGGCGACGAGCACGAATCGCTGGTCACTTCAGAGATTGAAGACCGCGATGCGATATACGAATCGATCAAAACGTTTCTTGGCAAAGGGAAATAGCTGACACCGGTTCGTTGAGCGATTTCGACGAAGAGCTGCCCATTGCAAATGACAAATCGGCGACGCACTAGCTTGCCAACCCACTTCTTACCATGCCATTAGCTGAGACAGCCCCGCTTCCCGCCGAACTCCGCCAGTGGCAGGAGACGATCGAGGAGATGGCGCGTGGGCATGGGCTCGATTTCTTTCCAACGATCTTCGAGTTGGTCGATGCCGACCAACTCAACGCGATCGCCGCCCGAGGAGGGTTTCCGGTCCGCTATCCGCACTGGCGATGGGGCATGGAGTACGAGTCGCTCAGCAAAGGCTACGACTACGGACTATCGAAGATTTACGAGTTGGTGATCAACAACGACCCTTGCTACGCCTACCTGATGCGGAGCAACGAGCTAGTCGACCAGAAGCTGGTCATGGCTCACGTCTATGGGCATTGCGACTTTTTCAAGTGCAACGCGTGGTTCGGGAAAACCAACCGCAAGATGATGGATGAGATGGCGAACCACGGTTCGCGGATTCGCAACATCATGGACAAAGTCGGCGTTGAGCCGGTGGAGGAGTTCATCGACGTCTGTTCAAGCATCGAAGACTTGATCGACATCCATTCCCCTTTCATCCAGCGTCGCGACAAGGTGAAGGCCGACGGAGAGGCGGACGGCGAGAGCAGCAAGAAGCGAGAACGCCGGTTCGACGCGAAAGGGTACATGAATGCCTACGTCAATCCGAAGATCAAGAATGACGATTTGGACGATCCGAGCGAAGCAGATCAAGTCGCCCGCCATCGTCCACTGCCGGAGCGGCCTGAACGGGATGTGATGCTCTTCCTTCTTGAGCACGCACCGCTGAAGAGTTGGCAGGCCGACGTGCTCGCGATCATCCGGGACGAAGCCTACTACTTCGCCCCGCAAGGTCAGACCAAGATCATGAACGAAGGTTGGGCCAGTTATTGGCACTCGACCATGATGACCACGCAGATCGCTTCGGCGTCGGAGATCATCTGCTTTGCCGACCATCATTCGGGCACGATGGCCACGAGCCCGACACGGATGAATCCCTACAAGCTCGGCATCGAGCTGTTTCGCGATATCGAGGACCGTTGGAACCGCGGCGCCTTCGGCAAAGAGTACGAAGAGTGCGACGATTTTGCAGAGCGCCGCGACTGGGACCGCAAGCTGGGTCTCGGGCGAGAAAAGATCTTCGAGGTGCGTCGTGTCCACAACGACCTCACGTTTATCGATTCGTTCTTGACGCTCGATTTCGTCCGCGAGCACAAGTTATTCAAGTTCGGCTACAACGAAGGGACCGAGTATTACGAGATCGAAACGCGGGCGTTCCCCCAGGTAAAGCAACAGCTGTTAGCGAGCCTCACAAATCTCGGGCGGCCGCAAATTGCAATTGTTGACGCCAATCATCGCAATCGCGGCGAGCTATTTCTCGACCACGAGTACACCGGCGTCGAGTTGCAGCTCGATTATGCTCGTGCAGCCTTGGAAAACCTACAGCGGTTGTGGTCGCGGCCTGTTCACCTGCGAACAATGATCGAGGGGATTGAGACGGTTTATTCGTTCGATGGCACAAGCCACGAATCGCAAGAAAGCGACGAGGCAGCCACCGACGTGGAGCAGCACGAATGAGTGTGGTCGATCAACTCATGCACCGCCTGGAGCAGCCAGGCATCGACGGCGCGAATGTGGATGCCGCGGAGGGGAGCGATCGATTTCTCGTAAGGGTCGATCAGGCGGGCTCGCTCGCCGTAACTTGTTGGGAACTACGGCTGACGACCGATCGCCTGGCGGGCGTTACGATTGAGCGAGTCCGCGCGGTCGCCGAGGAAGTGACCCGCCGCGTCACTTATCTGCTCGAACCAATCCAGCCGATCGAAGCCGACGCCGAAGCCTGCATCGTGCAGATGCGGAGCGTCGAGCCGGATGAGCGTGGCGATACGCGTACCTACTACGAAGCCCTCGCCAAAAAGGGTGGCACGATTTCGCTCCAGCGGTTTGAAGCCCAGCGGGGCGCCATGCGGACTAGCGTAGCGATGACGCTGACCAAAGAAATCATCGAGCGGCTTGCAGAGGACTTTCTGGCGAGCGTTTCTTGACCGTCCCAGGCGCAGGCCCAGCCGTTTCATACGGCTGCTCTTCGGGTACACTTTGAACCTGTTCAGCAGCAGCCCGCTGCCGAGCTGCTCACCACCCCCGAAGCATTACTGCGACCAACGTATGCGACCAGAATTCACCCACCCTACCGCCGACACCGATCCTGCGGCGGGCTCGCTCGCCCCTGCTGGCGGTGGCTGGCACTGCAGCCATCTTTACTATTCGTTCGATCGCGTCCGCCTCAGCGCGTTGTCTCCCGAACAGCGGCAATCGATCGCCAGCGAGTTTGTGGCATGCCTCGATCCGGAGGCAGACGGTACACCGGTGAGGATGCAATCGTCGATCGTCAGTGGGCACAAAGCAGACTTCGGCCTGATGCTCATGGATGCCGATCCGCTTCGGATTGATGCCGTGCATCAACGCTTGATGGCAAGTGCGGTGGGGCCTGTGCTTACGCCGGGCTATTCGTTCGTTTCGGTGACGGAGATCAGCGAGTACGTCCCCTCGGTCGAAGAGTACGCCAAGCGAGTCGTTGCTGAGGGCGATGCCGAGGGTACGCCAGCTTACGAAGCGAAGGTAAAGGCTTATGCAGGCCGGCTTGGTGGGATGAATCGCCAGCGACTAACGCCCGAATTCCCACCTTACCAGTCGACCTGCTTCTATCCGATGAACAAGAAGCGCAAGGTCGGCGAGAATTGGTTCACGCTGCCGAAGTCGGCTCGCAACCGGATGATGGGCGAGCACGCACGCAGCGGGATGGCTTACGCCGGTAAGGTAAGCCAGCTCATCACGGTCGGTCTAGGCCTGGACGACTGGGAGTGGGGCGTGACGCTCTGGGGCGCCAACCCCGAGTATTTGAAAGACATCGTCTACGAAATGCGGTTCGACGAGGCGAGCGCCCGCTATGCCGAATTCGGGCCCTTCTTGATCGGCTACGTCGCGTCGGCCGAGCAAATCGCCACTCATTGCCGAATTACGCAGTGACGCCGCTGCCGTGACCGAAAGTGACCGAGCGTTCGCTGATCATTCCCCGGTTGGCAGGCGAATATCGATCCAGACAAGGCGGTGATCAGACGCTTTGATCGCTTCGGACCCGGGCTCGCCCGGCTTGGGCCAGTAGACGCCGCTGCCGACGACCTCTAGCTGCTTCGATGGCAAAACGTAATCAACGCGTAAGTTGCCGTGCCCACTGCCACCAAATTCGGCCGTATCGTGTGCCGGATCGCTACGATGACTTTGATTGACCTCTGGCCGGCGCCGACTGGCGACGACGGCGCCTTCGCTACGCGGTACGATGTTTGAGTTCACGGCCGGAAGATCGAACAGTTGCTGCATGGCGCCCGGTCGTGAACCACCATCTTGGGGGTCCGAGTTGAGATCGCCTAGCACGACGAAAGGCCGCTTCACGCGATCGGTAATGTGGCGAGCGATCATGCCGATTTCGTCGTAGTTGCGGCATCCGTTGCGATCTTCGGGCCCGTCGAAGCCCGGCGGTGTTGGATGCGAGCATAGCAGGTGCAGCGTGTTGTCCGTTTCGGCGTGCTGCAACTTAATCGCAACGTCCCAGAAGCTTTTTGATGGCAATCGCAAGATGTTTCGCTGCGCGGCGTTGTAGAAGTGCTCGCCGGATGAGGGGTAGCGTGGCCATGTGGGCGATGGCATGTCTGCCCACAGTAGATGTTGATAGGCCGAACTCTTCTCGCGATCGATCGGCAACCGACTCAGCAGCAGCATGCCATACTGTCCCGGATAGCGGCCATAGCCCCAAGCATCAGCAGGACCGCCTAGCTGGCCGTCGCCGTCAAGGTCGAGCCCCGAGTCGACTCCCGTATTGACCGGTTCGTAGAAGTAGTGCGGAAAAGCGAGCGGCGATAGACCTTGTTGCGATTTCTGCAAATACTGCGTGCGGAAAGCCGACACGGCCCGAGTGCCGTTCTGCTCGTAGTCAAACTCGTTAAGCAATACGACATCAGGCCGAACGCGTTGCAAGACCTCAGCAATCTGCCGTGCTTGGCGGGAGTCGCCCCGCTCCAATTCGTCCGCCAACTGCCCCGCACGGTCGCGGTACATCGATACGTTGTAGGTTGCTACGCGTACGATGTCCGGGCGTGACTCACTCGCATCCAGGCGAGCAAGCGGAATGGAGAAGCCTAGCGTGAGAATCAGCAGCCAATCGAGAAAACGCATATCGACGATTCTTCTTCGAGCTTGCTCACTGGGCAGACGAATCGGCCGGTTGAGCATGTCACAGTGGAGGCTTGTAGTTTGCATGGCACATCGTAGCGATTAGGCAACCGCAAACGCTACCGACTGGCTGGTCCGTTGGCTTGCCGCGGCTGGATTTCGCATTTTGCACGCCTACCTGCTTTTTTTTCGCTGCCGTGCCAGCTTAGAATACGCCCCGCAGAGCGACGGCCACCCCACCCCCTATCGGCGGAGCCGACCATGTCGACCATCCGAACCTCGCTAGAAACGCGTGCGGCAAGCACCCCCCAAGGATTCGAAGCAATCATGCGTGGCGTTCACGAAGTTCAGCACCCGCTCATCCAGTGCCACCTCACTCGCTTGAGGGACGAGAAGACGCCGCCATCGGAGTTCCGCGAAGCGGTCCGGCGGCTAGCGACGCTCCTCGCATACGAGGCAACGAAAGACTTGCGGTGCGAATCGACGCCCGTAAAGACACCGCTAACGGAGACAACCGGGCAGAAGCTGCTCGAACGCGTGGGGCTGATTCCCATCCTGCGTGCTGGGTTGGGCATGGTCGATCCGGTGCTCGACTTAATTCCCATGGCAGAGGTGTGGCACCTCGGTCTCTATCGGGACGAAGCCACGGCCCAACCCGTGAAGTATTACAGCAAGTTGCCGCCCGGCGGAGCGGTCGATGTCGGGATGGTAGTCGACCCGATGTTGGCGACGGGCGGCTCGGCCGCGGCCGCGCTCCAAACCTTGCAGGAATGGGGCGTCCGGCAACTTAAGGTGCTCTCGATCATCGCTTCCGAGGAAGGAATCAAGGCCATTGAAGCCGAATTCCCCGACGCGCAAGTTTACGTTTGCCAAATTGACCCGGTGCTGAACGACCACAAGTACATCGTCCCCGGCTTGGGCGATGCAGGCGACCGCATCTTCAACACGCCGGGTTAAAGTTTTGCACGATGTAAGCCGGCTCCCACGGAAGCATTGCCCGACCCGCGCGGCATTCGCTCCCAACCGATAAACGCAGCACGAACCTACCTATGGAACGCTACTCTAGCCTGCTCGGTCTCGCGGTGATCATCGGCCTGGCGTGGCTCATGAGTTCGGGCAAGCGGCAT